>NZ_JBHWUI010000174.1:0-16748 GCF_042737525.1 Kitasatospora sp. NPDC059973
GGCCGCTACCGCCGCCCGGGCCGTTCCCCGGCCCCGGGCCGTTCCCCGGCCCCGGGCCGTTCCCCGGCCCCGGGCCGTTCCCCGGCCCCGGGCCGGTCCCCCCTGCCGTTGCCATGCCGACCACCCCCGGCGGCAGCGTTCCCATTGCCGGAGGCTTGAACCGCGTGTCGCTCCCCGGTCGACGCCCGCCCGCTCGGTCGTCGCCCGCCCCGAGCGACTCCACCTCGCGGTCCGCGGGCGGCAACTCCTCCGGAGGCCGGACCTCAGGCGCGCAGTTCCGGTGCCCTGTCGACGGCTCCGCCCGGGGGAGTGCTCGGCGGTTCGGCCGTCGGTGCCGCGAGCGCCGCCAACCGCCGTTCGCAGGAGCGGCGTTGTACGACGGAGAGTCCCGCGACGGCGGCGCC
This sequence comes from Kitasatospora sp. NPDC059973, assembly GCF_042737525.1. Taxonomy (NCBI): domain Bacteria; kingdom Bacillati; phylum Actinomycetota; class Actinomycetes; order Kitasatosporales; family Streptomycetaceae; genus Kitasatospora; species Kitasatospora sp. NPDC059973. The sequence goes on from NZ_JBHWUI010000174.1 coordinate 405, forward strand.
GAGGGTGAGCCAGCCCGCCGGCCCGGCGGCCATCACCGCGCCGGTCAGCAGCAGCGGGCCGGCCGACTTCTGGACGGACTGGGCCATGCCGGCCACGCCCAGGTAGGAGGCCCGGGCCCGTTCGGGGGCCAGCGAGACGGCCAGTTCCCAGGAACTCACCGACCGCATCAGCTCGGCGGCGGTGACCAGCATCGCGGCGACCAGCAGGGCGGCCGCCGCCGACCAGGCCCCGCCGCCGGTGCCGAGTGCCACGACCGCGCAGCCCGCCGACATCGCCACGCCGTACAGGGTGACCGCCGCCGCCGCGCGGTGCGGGCCCTCGGCGCGCGCGGAGACCCGGAGTTGGAGCACCACCACCAGGACGGTGTTGATCGCGAGGAAGGCGGGCACGAGGGCGTGCGGCGCCGAGGTGTGGTTCACCAGCCAGAGCGGAAGCCCGACGTTGAGCACCGAGTCGTCCAGGCTCATCGGGATGTCCAGGAGGACGAAGCGCAGGTACCCGCGGTCCCGCCACGGGCTGGGCGCCGGCTCCTGTGCCGGGGCGCCCGGCGTATCGGCCCGCGCCGCGACCCGGCCGCCGCCGCGCGGTTCCCGGGTGCGCCACACCAGGGCGGCGGTCACCGCGAAGGACAGCGCGTTGCCGAGGACCAGCGCCCGGTAGGCGTCGGTGGTGCCCACCGCCAGGCCGATCGCCGCGATGCCCGCGCCCAGCGCGTACCCGGCGTTGGCCGCGCTGCGGGTGAGTGCCTGGTAGGTGGAGCGCCGCTCGCCCGTCGCCCGGGTGGCGAAGAGCATCTCCAGCGTCTTGGCCGCCCGCTCGCCCAGGGAGGTCACCGCCATCACGGCGAGCAGCGCGGTGAAGCCGTCGCAGACCAGCAGCAGGCCCATCGTGACGATCCGCACCAGGTGGCACCCGATCAGTAGCCCCCGGACGGGGAACCGTTCGGCCAGTTGCCCGGCCAGCGGGGAGCCGGCGATGCCCGCCACGGCGGCCACGCCCAGCAGCAGGCCGACCTGCTGCGCGTCCAGCCGGGTGACGAAGGTGAAGTACAGCACCGAGGCCGCGGCCCACACCCCCGTGCCGGTCCGGTCCAGGAACTGGGCGAGCAGCATGATCCGCCCGTCCCGTCCGCCCGGTGGCCGCCGCAGCTGCGCCAGTAGTCCGCCCCCGTGCTGTGCCATGACCTCTGCCCCTCGCCGTTCCGGTGTTCGGGGAGCAGCCTGCCGGACATGAATCTCGACGTCAAGATACTTGATGTCAACAGACCTCGCGGGGGTACTTGCGGGGACGACCACCCGCCGCCCGGCCGACCTGTCGGACCTCGAAGCTAGGCTGGGAAGCCCGCTGTCCGCACCGCTCCGGAAGGCCCCGGCCGATGTACGCCCTGCACGCGCTCTGGCGAGCCGACGGCCGCCTCGCCCTCTGGGCGGAGGATGCCGCGGTGTACCGGGAGGGCCGCGCGGCGGCCGACCGGAGTGCGGCGGACGGCGCCCGGGCCGGCGCTCATCCGTTCGCCTGCGCGGCCGCCGACGTCGCGCGTCTGCTGGGCGCGATCGGGCCGGGCCTCGACTGGCTCGCCGGCCAGGGGGCGGAGCGCTGGACCGGCCTGCTGCTGCCCGCCCTAGGCGGCCGACCGGTGCCCTCGCCCGATCTGCCGGTCGGAGCCGCGCCGCGCGGGGTCACGCTCAGCCCCTGGCGGGTGCCGACGCTGCTGTTCGACGCCGCCGAGGCGGCCCAGCTGCTGGGTGCCCTGCACGACCCGCACTGGCCGGGCGCGACCGTCGAGCTCCCGGGCGGCGAAACCGTCGAGGTCGCGTACGGCGCCTCGCTGCGCTGGCTGTCCGCCGTCCACGACCTCGCCTGGCGGCTGGTCGGGCGAGGGCGGCTGCTGCCCGCGCTGGAGCAGGAGCGGCCGGGGGAGTGGTACGCGCGCTGGCGGCCCGCGCCGGACACCGCGGCCCGCCGGGAGCTCGCGGCCCTGGCCGCCGGCTGCCCCCCGGTCTGCCGCGCCGAGCGCGCGCCGGGACCGCCCACGCCGGGACCGCCCGCGCCCGGACCGCCCGCGCCGGGACCGCCCGCGCCCGCACCGCCCACGCCCGGACCGCCCACGCCCGGACAACACGCGCCCGGACCACCGACAACGGAGCCGGCGCCGGCCGGGCGCAGCGCCGTCGACCTGTTGACAGAACTGCTGGACACCCTGGTCGACCGCGAGGCCCGGGCCGCGCTCGCGGACCTCGAACCGCCCGCCGAACCGTGGCTCGCCGCGCTCCACTCCGCCGACGGCCGGCTTCCCGAGCGCCCGCCCGCCGACCTGCCCGAGCGGCTCGCCGCCTGGTACGCCGCCCGGTCCCCGGACAGCCCGGTCCGGCTGAACCTGCGCCTCGGCGAACCGCTCGGGCCGGACCCGGACGACCCCGACGGCGGCGCCGTCGCCGACTCCTGGCGGCTCGACCTGCTGGTCCAGGCCGCCGACCGGCCGTCCCTGGTGGTCCCCGCCGCCGCGCTGTGGGCCGAGGACGAGGCGTACGCGGCCCTGGCCCGCACCGTCCCGGATCCGGCCGAGGCCTACCTGGCCGAGCTCGACCGGGCCGCCCGGATCCACCCGCCGCTGCGCACCGCCCTGCTGGACCCCCGCCCCACCGGTGTCGACCTGGACCGCGACGGCGCGCTGGACTTCCTGCGCACGGCGGCGCCGGCCCTCACCCGGGCCGGCTTCGGGGTGCTGCTCCCGGCCTGGTGGCAGCGGCGCCCCCGGATCGGGCTGGTCCTCACCGCGGCTCCGGCCGTCACCCCCGGCGCGGTCAAGCGCACCGCGCAGATCGACCGGGATGCCGTACTGGCCTTCCAGTGGCAGCTCTCGATCGGTGAAGTGGCCCTCACCGAGCAGGAGTTGGCCGAGATTGCGGCCGCCCAGCAGGGCCTGGTCCGGCTGCGCGGCCGCTGGATCGAGGTCGACCAGGCCCAACTCGCTGCCGCGGTGAGGTTCCTGGCCGACCACGGCAGCGGCACGATGGAGCCGGTCGAGCTGCTCCGACTGGCCGTGGACGACCGCGCCAGTGTGGACGGCTTCCCCGTCACGGCCGTCCACGCGACCGGGCCGATCGGCGACCTGCTGGCCGGTCGGCCCGGTGACGCCGACCGGACGCCGCAGCTGCCCGAGGCCTTCACCGGCACTCTCCGCCCCTACCAGCGCAGGGGGTTGGCCTGGCTGGACGCCCTCGGGCGGCTCGGCCTGGGCGCGGTGCTCGCCGACGACATGGGGCTGGGCAAGACCGTCCAGACCCTCGCGCTGCTCGCGCTGGAGCAGGAGCGCGGCGCGGCCGGGCCCACCCTGCTGGTCTGCCCGATGTCGCTGGTCGGCAACTGGCAGCGGGAGGCCGCCCGGTTCGCCCCCGGCCTGCGCGTGCACGTCCACCACGGCGCCGACCGCTCGGCGCCCGATCCGTCCGCCGATCTGGTGATCACCACCTACGGGCTGGTCCAGCGCGACGTCGCCGACCTGCGGCGGATCCGCTGGCGGCGGATCGTCGCCGACGAGGCCCAGCAGGTGAAGAACCCGGCGGCCCGGCAGTCCAGGGCGCTGCGATCACTGCGCTCCGGCCCCCGGATCGCCCTCACCGGCACCCCCGTCGAGAACCGGCTGGCCGATCTGCACGCCGTCCTGGACTTCGCCAACCCCGGCCTGTTCGGCAGTGCGGAGTCGTTCAAGGAGCGTTTCTCGATCCCGGTCGAGCAGTCCGGCAACGCCGAGGTCGCGGCCCGGCTGCGGCGGTTGAGCGGTCCGTTCCTGCTCCGCCGGAGCAAGAGCGACCCGCTGATCGCCCAGGACCTCCCGGCCAAGCAGGAGTTCACCGTCCACTGCGGGCTCACCGCCGAACAGGCCGGTCTCTACCGGGCGGTGGTCGCCGATCTGCTGCGGCGCCTCCAGGGCATCCGGGGTGTGGAGCGCAAGGGGGCGGTGCTGGCGGCGATCGGCCGGCTCAAGCAGGTGTGCAACCACCCGGCCCAACTCCTCCACGACGGAACGGAGGTGGCCGGGCGCTCGGGCAAGGTCGAGCGGCTGGTCGAGGTGCTGGAGGAGGCGCTGGCCGAGGGGGACCGCGCGCTGGTCTTCACCCAGTACGCCGAGTTCGGCGCGATGCTCCAGCCGTACCTGAGCCGCCGCCTCGGCGGCGAGGTGCTGTACCTGCACGGCGGGGTGCCCCGGGGGCGGCGGGACGACCTGGTCGAGCGGTTCCGGGCCCCGGACGGCCCGCGGGTCTTCCTGCTCTCGCTCAAGGCCGGCGGCACCGGTCTGAACCTCTCTTCCGCCAACCAGGTGATCCACCTGGACCGTTGGTGGAACCCGGCGGTCGAGGACCAGGCCACCGACCGGGCGCACCGGATCGGCCAGCGCCGCGACGTGCAGGTCCGGCGGCTGGTCTGCGTCGGTACCGTCGAGGAGCGGATCGCCGACCTGATCTCCGCCAAGCGCGCGCTGGCCGACGCCGTGGTCGGCGGCGGCGAGCAGTGGCTGGCCGAGCTGTCCACCGAGCGGCTGCGCGAGCTGCTGACCCTGTCCGCCGACGCGATCGGGGAGTGACCGCCGCCATGCCACCACCCGATGACCGCCCGTTGACGGAGTCGCTCGACACCTTCTGGCAGGGCAGGGTCCCGCCGCCGGTCGCGCCCGCCGACGCCGGCCCCGAAGCGGCCCCGGCCGTCGACGGGTTGGTCGCCTCCGGGATCACCGTGCGCGGCCGCCCGCTGGAGGCGCTGCTCGCCCCCGCGTACCGGCGGTTCACCGACACCGGCTGACCGGCGAGGAGGTCCCCTCCCGGCCACGCCCCGCCCCGCCGGGCGAGCGGCCCCTCCCGGTCCCAACCGCCCCGCCGGTGCCCGAGGTTCACGCCGCGGGCACCGGCCGGGCAGGCGGTAGGCCGGGCTACCGAGCCGTCAGCGGGTAGTGGTCGGAGAGGTCGTTGTAGGAGTAGCTCGTACCCCAACTGCTCACCGTCCACGGCGAGCTGTGGAAGCGGACCACCGTGTTGGTGTAGCGCGCGGGCCGGGCGTGGTCGGCCCGGTAGAGGACGTAGTCCAGGTCCTCCTTGGGCTCACCGGGGTAGCGGTAGGCGGCGATCGAGTTGTCGACCGTGTCGAAGGAGTTGGCCCAGCCGTCGCGGGTGTCGGCGGGCGCCACATTCGCGTTGGTCAGCAGCGACGGGTACTCGCTGCCGTGCGAGTCGATGTTGAGGTCGCCCGCGATCAGCACCGGCTCGGCGGCCGGGATGTTCTTGCCGTCGATGAACGCCTTCATGGCCTTGAGCTGCGCCGCCCGGACCGCCGCGGGCTGCCCGGCCGAGCAGCCGGTGTCGGTGGACTGCAGGTGCGTGCCGATGACGTGCGTGCGCGAGCCGTTGACGTCCAGCACCGCGTAGACGAAGCCCTTGTTCGACCACCAGTCGCTGCCGCAGGCGTCCTTGAAGACGTACTGCTCCTTGCGCAGGATCGGCCACTTGCTGAGCAGCGTCACCCCGCCGTCCTCCGGGGTGGTGGAGGTGTAGCTGCCGCTGGTGGCGTCCCAGCCGGAGGTCGAGCGGCCGACCACGGGGGTGTGGTACGGGTACGCGGCGGAGGCCTGTGCGGTGAGCTGGTCGGAGGCGCTGTTGTCGAAGGCCTCCTGGAGCACGACCACGTCGTGGCCCTGGAAGACGTCGGCGGCGGCGATCGCCTTGGCTCGGTAGTCCTGGCCCCAGTTGGGGTACAGGTTCTTGCTCATCAGGAAGACGTTGTACGTCAGCACGTCGAGCGGCGCGACGGACGGGGTGGCGGCGCTCGCGGTCGGCGCGGTCACCGCCCGGGCGGCGGCGCAGGGGGCGAGCAGGGCGGCGGCGACGGCACCGGCGGCGGCGAGTCGCGAGGCGCGCCGGAGGGTGGTGGGAGTTGGCATGCGCGCAGTCAACGCGCTCCCGGCCACGTCCGGCAAGACGTTCGACAAGCAGTTTGTGAACTCATCGGTAACTCAAAGATGTCTGCTCAACTGGCTTTCCGGATCGTGGACTTGCCTGGACAACTTGTTCGGCCACCACATGTGCCGGTCCAGGTCCATGGTCAGCGCGGTGACCAGCACCGAGCGCACCACCAGGGTGTCCAGCAGCACTCCGAGTGCCACCGCGAAGCCGATCTCGGCGAACCCCACCACCGGCAGCGTCCCGAGCACCGCGAAGGTGCTGGCCAGGATCAGCCCGGCGGAGGTGATCACCCCACCGGTCGCGGCCAGCCCGGCCACCGCCCCCTGCCGGGTGCCGAGTCGGGCGGACTCCTCCCGCACCCGGGTCATCAGGAAGATGTTGTAGTCGATGCCGAGCGCGACCAGGAAGACGAAGACGAACAGCGGGAACGCGTTGTCCTGGCCCTCGAAGTGGAAGACGTGCTCGAAGAAGAACGCGCTGATCCCGAGCGCCGCCGCGTAGGAGAGCACCACGGTCGCGATCAGCACCAGCGGCGCGGTGACGGCCCGCAGCAGCACCGCCAGGATCACCAGCACCACGCCGAGCACCAGCGGGATGATCGTCCGGTTGTCGTTGGCGGCGGCCCGTCCGGCGTCCAGGATCACCGCCGTGCTGCCGCCCACCTTGGCGTCGGCGTTCGGCACCGCGTGGACGGCGGCCCGCACCCGGTCCACGGTGTCCTTGGCGGCCTGGCTGTCCGGCGGGTCGGCGAGCGTGGCCTGGAACAGCGCCTGCCCCTCGTGGGTGGTCGGGGTTGACGTCCCGGCGATCCCGGGGGTCTCCTGCGCCACCGCGCGGACGGTACCGGCCTCGCCCGCCGCGCTGATCACGGTCAGCGGAGCGCCGGTGCCGCCGGGGAAGTGCTGCTCCAGCACCTGCTGGCCGACCACCGAGTCCGGCGTCCCGGTGAACGAGCCGGCCGTGCTCAGACCGGTGGCGTTCAGCGAGACCAGCCCGATGCAGCAGGCCCCGAGGGCCAGCGCGGTGCCGATCCACACCTTGCGCGGTCGGCGGTCGATCCAGCCGCCGACATGGGCCCACCGGCCGGTCCTGGTCGGCTCCGGCGTCCCGTACGCGGGCTTGACCGGCCAGAACACCCAGCGGCCGACGACCACCAGCAGTGCCGGCAGCAGCGTCAGCATCGCGGCCAGGGCGACCAGCACGCCGATCGCGCAGACCGGGCCGAGGCCCCTGGTGGAGTTCATCTCGGCGACCAGCAGGCAGAGCATCGAGGCGACCACGGTGGCCGAGGAGGCCAGGATCGCCGGCCCGGCCCGGTGCAGCGCGAACGCCATCGCCTCGTGCCGGTCCTCGTGCCGGCGCAGCTCCTCCCGGTAGCGGGCGGTGAGCAGCAGCGCGTAGTCCGTGCCGGCGCCCAGCACCAGCACGATGAGGATGCCGGCGCTCTGCGCGTTGACGGTCAGTCCGGAGTGCTCGGCGAGGAGGTAGATCACGGCCTGGGAGACGACGAGCGCGCCCGCCGCGGAGATCAGCGGCAGCGCCCAGAGCACCGGGCTGCGGTAGGTGAGCAGCAGCAGGATGATCACCACGCTGATGGTGGCGGCCAGCAGGGTGCCGTCGATGCCCGCGAACGCCTCGGCCTGGTCGGCGCCGACCCCGGCCGGGCCGGTGACGTGGGTGGCCATGCCCATGCTGTTGTCGGCGGCGGTCGCGCGCATGCTGTCCACCGCCGGACGCAGGTCCTGCCAGCCGCCGGTGCCGATGTCGACCGGCACGATCGTCTGCATCGCCTGGCCGTCGGCGGAGACCACCGGTCCGACCACCGGCCCCAGGACGTGCGGGGCGCTCGCGAAGGCCGTCGCGTCGCGGGCGGCCTCGACCCGGTCGGCGGGGGTGATTCCGCCGTCCCGCTGGTAGACCACCACGGCCTGCGCGGTGTCGACCGGTTGGAAGGCCCGCTGTTCGTTCAGGACCTGGGTGGACTCCGCGTTGCCCGGCAGCCAGCTGGACGCCTGGTTGTCCTCGGCGTCGGTGAGTTTGCCGGCCAGTGGCCCGGCCACCACCAGCAGCACCAGCCACAGCGCCAGGACCACCCACTTGCTGCGGCGGCCGCACGGCAGGGTGGCCAGCTTCCGGGTCGGGCTCATCGGAAACTCCCAGGGGCCTCGGGCGTCAGTCGTCCCAGCCTCCCACCGCTCCCGCGACCCGGCAGCCCGGGCTGAACCGGTCGGGGGGCGGCCCGTACCGAACCGGGCGGGGGCGGCCCGCCGGGCGTGGTCCGCGGGCCGCCCGCGGCGCCGGAGCCCGGTGGCTACGCCGGTACGGCGGCCCGCGCGCGCAGCTCCTTCAGGACCGCGATGTCCCTCGCGTGCCCGGTGCCGTCACCGCCGTGCTTGCGGTCCGGGGTCTCCACCAGAAGCGGGACACCGGCTGTCGCGGGGTGCTCGAAGAGCTCGCGGAACGGCTCCGCCCCGATCAGCCCGGCCCCGATGTTGGCGTGCCGGTCCTTGCGCGCGCCGACGGCGTCCTCCGAGTCGTTGGCGTGGATCAGGCGCAGCCGGCCCGGCCCGGCGGCCGCGACCAGGGCGTCCAGCGCCGCGCCGGTGCCGCCCGGCGCCGCGAGGTCGTGACCGGCCGCGAAGGCGTGGCAGGTGTCCAGGCAGACCCCGACCCTGGGGTGGCCGTCCAGCGCGTCGAGGTACGCCGCCAGGTCCTCCATCCGGGAGCAGAGCGAGCTGCCCTGACCGGCCGTCGGTTCCAGCAGCAGCCAGGGCGCGTCCTCGCCGAGCGCGTCCAGCTCGTCCAGCAGGGGTCGGACGTCCGCGCGGACCTGGGCCATCGCCTCGGCCCGCCGTGAGCCGCCGCCCGGGGCAGTCCCGACCGCCGAACCGGTGTGCAGCACCACGCCCGCGGCGCCGATCGCGTGGCCGCGCAGCAGGGAGTGCCGTAGCGAGTCGGCCGAGCGTTCGCGGGTCGCCGCGTTGTCCGAGCCGAAGTTGATCAGGTACGGCGCGTGCACGTACGCTGGGATGCCCTGCTCGGCACAGGCGGTGCGGAACTCCGCGTCCTGGGCGGGATTGCCCGGGGGAGTGGCCCAGCCGCGCGGGTTCGCCACGAACACCTGCACCGTCTCGGCACCGACCCGGCGCGCGTACGCGAGGCCCGTCCCGGCCAGTCCGCGGGCGGCCACCGGCACGTGGGCGCCGATCGGATTGCGGGCGGAGGCGGCGGGTACGGCCGCGGCGGGCGGCGCGGCGACGGCGGTGTTCATGACCCCGAGCATGCCACGCGGGCCGGCGGGCCCGGCGCCCGGACGGGTGCGGTCCGGACGGGCTCGCCCCACCGCCGCCCCACCCCGTGTCTCCCCACCCCGAGTCTCCCCGCCCACGGCCCCGATCCGTCGTCCCCCCGCCCCGCCCCGACCCACCCCCGCCGCCCCGCGCCACGCCGACGGGCCCGCCCACCTGGCCGACGCCCCGTCAGCCCCGCAGCCCAGCCCTGGTGGCGGGCCCCCTCGCACGCCCATAGCGTCGATTCGGCCGACACCCACCGGCCGTCATCCCCCGCACACTCCGTGTCACCGCGCCGGCGTCCCCGCGAGCGCGCAAGAAAGCAGGTCACCATTCATGCCCACGCGACGGGTCCACCACCTCGCCGCGGCCACCGCCGCCGCCACGACCGCACTCACCACCGCCCTGACCGCGCTCGGCGCCGCACCTCCGGCCCACGCCGCCGGGACGGTGCACCTCGTCCAGCCGGGCGAATCGATTCAGCAGGCCGTCGACGAGGCCGGCCCCGGCGACACCGTCCAGCTGCTCCCCGGCACCTACCGGGGCAGCGTCCGGATCACCACCCCGGGCCTCACCCTGCGCGGAGCCGGCCCGGACAGCGTGGTCGCCCCCGGTGACGCCGCCGACGGCAACGCCTGCGCCACCGCCGGCCACGGCCTCTGCGTGGTCGGGGCCGGCGCCGGCCCGCTCACCGACGTGACGATCGAGGCCCTCGCCGTCACCGGCTTCCGCAAGAACGGCATCAACGCCTCCGGCACCGACCGCATGACCGTCCGCGCCGCCTACGTCCACGACAACGGCCAGCAGGGCATCAGCCAGGAGAAGTCCACCCGTGCCGTGATCACCGGCAACGAGTCGACCCGCAACGGCCAGTCCGGCGTCTTCCTCGCCAACGCGGTGGACAGCGAGGGCGGGGCCCTCACCACTGACGGCACCGTGGTCAGCGGCAACCTGCTCACCGACAACCGGATCGGCGTCACCGTCCGCCGGCTGCGCGACCTCAGCGTCGAGGCGAACGAGATCCACGGCAACTGCGGCGGTGTCTTCATCGTCGGCGACGAAGGGGTCCCCCGGGCCGGGGCGCTGAGCGTCAGCCACAACCGGGTCGTCGCCAACAACAGCTACTGCCCGCCCAACCCCCGCCTCGACGCCATCCAGGGCACCGGCATCCTGCTCACCGGCGCCGAGGACACCACGGTCGCCGGCAACGAGGTCACCGACAACGTGGGCGTCTCGCCGATGTCCGGCGGCATCGTGCTCTTCCGCAGCGTGGTCGGCGTGGCCAACGCCCGGAACACCGTCACCGGCAACCACGTGGTCGGCAACGGTCCGGCCGACCTCGCCGACCGCGACACCGGTACCTCCAACTCCTTCGCGCGCAACCAGTGCGCGGTCTCCGAGCCGGCCGGCCACTGCTGAGCCGCAGGCCCCCACCCGCGGCCGCGGGGCACCCCGGCCACCCGGCGACGCCCCGGCTCCCCCGTACCCCAGCCCACCTCCCACCTCCCACCTCCCACCTCCCACCTCCCACCTCCCACCTGCAGAAAGACGGCACATGACCACCGCACCCGCCACCACCCCGCAGGCCGCGATGCGCCTGCGGGAGCTCGTCTTCGGCGCCGCCTGCGCCGCCGCCGTCCGCGCGGCCGCCAGGCTCGGGGTCGCCGACGCGCTCGGCGACACCCCGACCACCGTCACCGACCTCGCGGCCGCGCTCGACACCGAGCCCAAGCCGCTGCGCCGGCTGATGCGTGCCCTCACCTGCTACGGCATCTTCCACGAGACGGGTGACGACCGCTTCGAGCACACCGAGATGTCCCGGCTGCTGCGCGAGGACGCCCCGAACAGCCTGCGCTACATCTCCCTCTGGTGCACCGAGCCGTGGACGTGGGAGGCCTGGCCGAAGCTGGACGAGGCCGTCCGCTCCGGCCGCAACGTCTTCCCCGAGCTGTTCGGCAAGGAGTTCTTCGACTACCTGCACAGCGAGGGCGGGGACTCGGCCAAGGTCTTCGACAAGGCGATGACCACCTCCAGCCGGCAGTCCGCGGTCGACTTCGCCGAGTACCTCGACCTCACCGGGATCGACTCGGTGGTCGACATCGGCGGTGGCCAGGGCCATGTGCTGGCCAGCCTGCTGGAGAAGCACCCGGCCCTGCACGGCACCCTGCTGGACCTGCCCAAGGTGGTCGCCGGCGCCGACCCCCGGCTCCGCGACGGCGGCGCCTTCGCGGCCCGGGCCCGGCTGGTCCCCGGTGACTGCCGGGTGGACATCCCGGTCCACGCCGACCTCTACATCATCAAGAACATCCTGGAGTGGGACGACGAGAGCACCCGTCGCACCCTCGCCAACGTGGTCCTGGCGGCCCGTCCGGGCGCGCGCGTCGTCGTGGTCGAGAACCTGGTCGACGACAGCCCGTCGATGCGCTTCACCACCGCGATGGACCTGATGCTGCTGCTCAACGTCGGCGGCGCGAAGCACTCCAAGGAGAGCCTGGTGCGGCTGATGGAGGAGGCCGGACTGGACGTGGCCGACGTCCGCCCGGTCAACCCGTACCTGCACGCCTTCGAGGCCACCGTGCGCGGCTGACCGCCGCACCGCACCGAGCGACCGCCGGCCCCGCAGTGGGGACCGGCGGTCGCTCGGTGTCCGGGCTCACGCCTTGCGCGAGGACTCCAGGTGCGCGAAGACCACCACGTTGTCCAGGTAGTCCTTGCGCTTCTTGTCGTACACGCCGCCGCAGGTGATCAGCCGCAGCTGGGAGTCGGTGGTCTTCCCGTACACCTTCTGGTCGGGGAAGGCGTTCTTCGCGAAGGTCTCCACCGAGTCCACCACGAAGACGGCGACCGTGCCGTCGGCCCGCTGCACCTCCACCTTGTTGCCGGGGACGACCAGGCTGAGCAGCAGGAAGACCGCGGCGCCCTTGGCGGTGTCGACGTGACCGGCCACCACGGCGGCGCCGCGCTCACCGGGCGAAACGCCGTCGCGGTACCAGCCGACCAGGTTCTTGTCCTCCGGCGGCGGTGCGTTGAGCTCACCGGACGGGTTCAGCGTCAGCTCGGTGAAGGGCGCGTCGACGGCGATCTGCGGAATCCGCAGCCGGGTCGGCTTGGAGCGCTTCAGCACGGGGGCCGCCGGCTTGGCGGCGGCCGCGGGCGAGGCCGCGCCACCCGGGGACGCGCTCGCGGTGGCGGCCGGGGGAGCGGCCTGGCCGGGTCCGGGATCGGACGCGGGCGCCAGGTCCACCGAGTTGTAGATCATCAGCAGACCGGCGGCCGCGGCGCCCATACCCACGCGCAGCAACCGGGACGTTCCAGTGGCCGGACCGGCCATCGTTCCACTCCTAGGTCATGCCGGTCGTCACCACCGGGCGGTGTTCGCTGTCCACGGGCGGCGCCTGCGGCCGCCGGGCACGGCGCCGCCCGCCCCGTGGAGGAGGGGCCGGGGCGCCGCCGCACGTGCCCCCGCCGTGGCCACCACTGAGGACGGTGGCCACGGCGGGCAGGCTACGGAGAGAGCCCGGTCAGATCGCGGCGCCGCTGGTCCGGCGACCGCGCCGCAGCGCGATGGCGCCGGCGCCCAGGCCGCCGAGCAGCAGGACGGCGCCGGAGGCGAGGCCGCCACCGGACAGGGCGAGGCCGCCGCCACCGGTGTGCACGCCACCGTGCGGAGTCTTCTCCTCGGCCTTGTGCTCCTCGCCGGAGGGCGCGGAGGGCGCGGCCGGCGCGGAGGGCACGGACGGGGCGGCCTTGTCCTGCTTGTCGTCCCAGGTCTTCTGACCGTCGGGGGTGGCAGCCTTGTCCTGCTTCTCCTGCCAGGTGAGGTTCTTGTCGGCGGTGCCGTCCGCGTACGCGGCGGGGGCGGCAACGGTCAGGGCGGCGGCGACGGCCGCTCCGGCGAGCAGCGTGCGTGCAGAACGCATGGGGTGGGTCCTTCCGGCGCGGGCCGCGACTGCCGACACGTCGTCGGGCAAGGGGACTCGCGGAGTGCGCCTGAACCACCGTCATCCACCGCGGCGGCCGTTGCCACCGGAGGGCGGCGGTGGCCGGTGTGGCGGTGCGCCCTTCGAGTGGACTCCTGGGCGGGTTCACCCGAGTGCCCCGGCGATCCGGGTGATTCGGTATCCGGGCCCCCGACGCGCTGCGGCCGCCGCCGGCCGGGGCAGGGCCGGCGGCCACCGCCCCCGCCCCGGTCACGTCGAACGGCGGGCCCGGGGCCGCCGCCGGAGCGCCGGGCCCGACCGCGGCCCGGGTCAGTGCAGCTGCTGCACGCCCCCGCTGTCACGGACGAAGACGGACCGGGTGTCGGTGGCCCGGTAGCGCTCCTTCAGGGTGAACGCGGCGGGCGTACCGGGCGCGGGCGCGTCCGGGGCCTCGTAGTAGAGGACGTACGTCTTCGCGCTGTCCGTCTGGCTCTCCAGCTGGAGCCAGCCGGTGAATCCGGCGGCCGGGAAGGTGCCGGTCGCGGTGACGGTCGTGGCGGAGGACGTCTGGCTGAACGCGAAGGCCGCGGTGCCGAGCTGGAGGCGCTTGTGCCCGCTCTCGTGCCAGCGGCGGAAGAGCGCGATCCACTCCTGCGGCCACGGGCCGCCCTCGGAGTCCGGAGGCATCCCGGCGCCGTCGATCCGGGAGAGGATGTCGTCCGCGTTCGCGACCACGGAGTCGAAGTCCCAGAGGTCGACCGCGAAGGTCATGTGCTCCTGGTCGGTCGCCCGGAACATGGGCTGGATGTGGAGTTCGAAGACCGGAGTACGCATCTCAGCCGTACACCTCCATCAGGACGTCCTTCAGGGCGACCTCCTGGAGCAGGCCGGGAGCCTCCTGGGGCCGGCCGTAGGGGTCGGGGGAGGGGAGGTACTGGAGCGTCAGCACGAGGTCCTCGGGGGCCGGGGCCGCCGCGAGGACGGCCGTGACGTCGAAGCGCGCGTTGCACTCGGTCGGGTGGTGGGGGTGCGGCCGGCCGTCTGCGGGGCGGTCGTCGGGGGCCGTCCGGTGCGACTTCCACATCGTGACGTAGCCGACGCCGTAGTGGTCGGCGAAGTCCGGGTCGTCGGCCCGGAACGCGACGTCGGCGGGGTGGACGTAGGCGCGCAGCACGTAGCTGCCGGCGACCGGGACCTTCAGGTCGTCGAGCCGGACTATCACCTTCCGCGCCTCGGCCGGCGGGGCGGCGAGGCTGAACTCGGCCCGGGAGTCGGCCCGCAGCGAGGCCGTGAGGCTCGGCGCGGACACCAGGCTCAACGGCTGGGCCGCCAGCAGCCGGCGGACGACCGGCTGCGGGGTCGGCACGTCGAAGTCGGCCTTGAGCCGGTCGGTGAGTTCGTACCGGTAGCCCAGCGCCACGGTGTCGGCGAAGTCCGCCACCTTGTGCTTCTCCTGGGAGAGGAAGCCGCGCAGGTCGTGGTCGGGCGAGGTGGGGGCGGGGGATCCGTTGCGGCGCTGCCACTCGGCCCAGAGCAGGTCGATGAAGGCGTGGAAGCTGTAGTAGATCGGGTCCATCGACGCGGTGGACGGGTCCGCCATCAGGCCGCCGATGTAGTTGCCGTGCATGAAGTTGTGCGGGCCGGACTCCAGCCGCCCGAAGTCGCCTCCCGGGTGGGCCGCCGGGAAGCCGCCGAACTCGCCCTGGTCGGTCTCGGTGGTCACGATGTCCAGGGTGTCGGGCGGAAGTGCCGTGGCCACGGTGTTGCGGTCCTCGACGAGCCCGGGCAGCGAGAACGCGGCCGGGAACTTCCCCGTCGTCTCCGGGTGCAGCCAGTCCCAGTAGGGCAGCGTGACGTTCGCCGTGCGCGGGGGGTCGGACTCCTGCAGGAGCTTCTCGAAGTGGTACAGGTGCGAGCGGTGCCACGGCAGGAACAGGTCGTTGCCGTGCTCGCACGGGCCCACGAACATGTCGTTGTGCAGGGCGGCCTGGAAGTCGTACCCGGTCTCGTCGTCCGGGTTCGCGGCGGACCGTGCGCGCAGGATCCCGAGGGCGTGGACGTAGTCGTCCAGCTCGGCCGGGCTGAGGGAGTTGATGTCGCGTCGGCTCGTGGTCATGGGGTCACCTCCGTTGTGCGGCACACCGTATGCGCACGGGGTGATCGCCCTGGTGAGCCGTGCGGTGCGGCGCGCTCCGCGCCAGTCGACCGGCGTACCGCCCGGCGCCGGATCGTCCGCCCCGGCGCTCGGCGATGCGCCGGTCCGCGCCCCTGGCCGCGGCACCGCTATCGGTGGTGACATGTACCCGACAAGCCCGCCGGATGGCGCGCACGTGGGGGTGCGGCCCGTGACCGGTGGGCCGACGGAAGGAAATGCCCGTGACTGTACGCATGATGGCCGCCGGCGGTGCGGCGGTGGCAGCGCTGCTCGGCTCCTCGCTCACCGGCGTCGGCGGCGAGGCCGCCGCGACCGGCTGGAGCACGCCGCCGCCGGACAAGATCGTCATCGACGTGGCCACCGTCAACGGGTCCGGCTGCCCGGCGGGTACCGCCGCCATCGCCGTCTCCCCGGACAACACGGCCTTCACCGTCACCTACAGCGACTACATCGCGCAGGTGGGTGTCGGGTCGAAGCCCACCGACTTCCGGAAGAACTGTCAGCTCAACCTGAACGTCCACGTCCCGCAGGGCTTCACCTACGCGATCGCCGCCGCCGACTACCGGGGCTACGCGCACCTGGTGCCGGGGGCGTCCGCCGTGCAGAAGGCGAACTACTACTTCCAGGGCTCGCCCCAGACCACCTCGCTCAGCCACAGGTTCACCGGGGCCCTCGACGACAGCTGGCAGGCGACCGACAGCGTCGCCGTGGCGGCGCTGGTCTGGGCGCCCTGCGGGGAGCTGCGCAACTTCAACATCAACACCGAACTCCGGGTCAACGCCGGCACCTCGGACCCGACCAGGACCACCAGCTTCATGACCATGGACTCCACCGATGGCAGCATCAACACCGTCTACCACCTCGCCTGGAGGCAGTGCCCCTGACGCCGGACGCGCACGGCCCGGCGGGCCGCGCCCCCCCCGGCGCCCGGGGGGGCCCGCCGGGGCGGGGGTGAGCGGGGTCAGCTCGCGCCGCCGCGCGCCCCCCCGGAGAACTCGGGGTGGTATACACAAAAACCGGCCCC
>NZ_JBHWUI010000175.1:0-16679 GCF_042737525.1 Kitasatospora sp. NPDC059973
TGGGCGGTGCGAGGGCGGGCGCGGCCGGGGCGGTCGCCCTGGACCGGGCGCCCGCGGCCGTACCCGCCGCCGCCGGGCCGAGCGGCGCGCTCGGCGCCGGACGGGTGCCGTTCCACGGCGAGCACCAGGCCGGCATCCTCGAACCGCAGCAGGCCCGGGTCCAGCTGGCCGCCTTCGACCTGGCCGCCGGCGTCGGCCGGGACGGGCTGCGGACGCTGCTGCGCGACTGGTCCCGGACGGCCGCGCTGCTGGCCGCCGGCGAGCCGGCCGACGCGTTCGAGAACCAGGTGGCGCTGGACGCCGGCCCCTGCTCGCTGACCGTCACCTTCGGCTTCGGCGCCACCCTGTTCGACCGGGCCGGACTGGCCGACCGCCGCCCGGCGGCGCTGGAGCCGCTGCCCGCCTTCCCGGCGGACGCGCTGGACCCGGCCCGCGGTGACGGCGACCTGTTCGTCCAGATCGGCGCCGATGACGCGCTGGTCGCCGTGCACGCCCTGCGGGTGCTCCAGCGCCGGGCGGCCGGCACCGCGGCGCTGCGCTGGCAGGCGGCCGGCTTCGCCCGGACGCCCGGCGCCACCGCGCGGCCGATGACCGGGCGCAACCTGATGGGCCAGATCGACGGCACCAACAACCCCCGGCCCGGTGAGGACGGCTTCGCCGGCAAGGTGTTCTGCGCCGCCGGTGACGAGCGGAGCGCCTGGCTGAACGGCGGCTCGTACCTGGTGTTCCGGCGGATCCGGATGCTGCTGGACTCCTGGGAGGCACTGCCGGTGGACCGCCAGGAGCGGGTGATCGGCCGCCGCAAGACGGACGGCGCGCCGCTCTCCGCGCCCGCCTCCGCCGGCGAGACCACGCCGGTGGACCTCACGGCGCAGACGGCGGACGGCACCCTGGCCGTCCCCGCCGACGCGCACATCCGGGTCGCCGCACCGGCCGCCAACGGCGGGGCGGCGATGCTGCGGCGGGGCTTCTCCTACCACGACGGCCTGCTGGCCGACGGCTCGCCGGACGCCGGGCTGCTCTTCCTCGCGTTCCAGGCCGACCCGGGCCGGGGCTTCACCCCGGTGCAGCGCAAGCTCTCCCGGGGCGACGGCCTCTCCCGCTTCCTGCGGCACGAGGCGAGCGGGCTGTACGCCGTGCCGCCCGGCGCGCCGGAGGGCGGCTACGTGGGGCAGACGCTGCTGGAGTAGCGGCCGGCCGGGGGCCGGGGCACCTCCCCGCGCCCGGGCCGGCCGCCCGCCCGGGATTCCCACGGACCGGAACGCGGCGGTGGGAGGCGGGCGAAGTGACTAAGGTGATCTGCTCGGTAACCCTTTCGCATGGAGGCGGCATGTCGGCCACCCGCTACACCTACCTCGGCCCGGCGGGCACCTTCACGGAGGCGGCCCTGCGCACCTTGCCGGAGGCGGCGACCCGGGAGCTGGTGCCGCTGGCCTCGGTGCCGCTGGTGCTGGACGCGGTGCGCGCGGGCGAGGCCTCGGGCGCGTTCGTGCCGATCGAGAACTCCGTCGAGGGCGCCGTCACCGCGACCAACGACGAACTGGCCGCCGGCACCCCGCTGATGATCTACCGGGAGGTGCTGCTGCCGATCTCCTTCGCGCTGCTGGTGCGGCCCGGCACCGAACTGGGCGACATCAAGACCGTCACCAGCCACCCCGTCGCCCAGCCGCAGGTGCGCCGCTGGCTGGCCGCCAACCTGCCGGACGCCCGCTGGGAGTCCTCGGCCTCCAACGCCGACGGCGCCCGGCTGGTCGCCGAGGAGCGGTTCGACGGCGCCTTCGCGGGCGAGTTCGCGGCGCCGATCTACGGCCTGGACCCGCTGGTCAAGGACATCGCCGACGCGCAGAACGCGACCACCCGCTTCATCCTGGTGGGCCGGCCGGGTCGGGTCTCCTCGCCGACCGGGGCGGACAAGACCTCGATGGTGGTCTGGCTGCCGGACGACCACCCGGGCGCGCTGCTGGAGCTGCTCCAGGAGTTCGCGGTGCGCGGGGTCAACCTGATGCGGATCGAGTCCCGCCCGACCGGTGAGGGGCTCGGCAGCTACTGCTTCCTGATCGACTGCGAGGGCCACCTCGCCGACCGCCGGGTGAGCGAGGCGCTGATGGGCCTCAAGCGGATCTGCCCGCAGGTGCGCTTCCTCGGCTCCTATCCGCGCGCCGACCGGCAGGTCACCAAGCACCGGCGGCCGGGCACCTCGGACGCCGACTTCGGCGCGGCGGCCGACTGGCTCTCCCGCTGCCTCGACGGGCGCGGCGACATCTGAGGCGCGCGGGGCCGCGGGGGCCGCCGCGGGGGCGAAGGGGGCGACCGGGGTACCCGGCTCCGGGTGTCCCGGGCCTGCGGGGCGGCGCGGCCGGCTGCGGCATCCGGGTGACCCCGGCCGCCCGGACATTTGATCGCCGTCTTTCGTTTTCCTGTTCTTTCTTGACTGTTTTCGACTGAACTCAGCCCCCAGGGCGGGTGACCGCACCCGTCGTCCACAGGCTCCGCAGCGGCGGAACCGGCTGTCCACAGGCCCGGCGGCTGTCCACAGCCGAAAGTTATCCACAGACCTGGGGACGAGTCGACAAACCGGTATAGCCATCGGCCGTTTCGGTCGGAACACCGGTTAGCGGCGCAGAGATGACTAATCGGACCAGAGTCACCCGTGTGCCAGCAAATCACCCGTCTGAGTGCTTCAATTCCCTCACCCGGGAAGGTCAAATGAGGTTTGAAACCTCAATTCCTAGGTTGCGGCCTCTCTCCCCACCCGGCTCCCGGCCATCCACAGCCCACCCGACCCGCCTGTGGATAACTCACCCCCCGGCGCTTGCCCACAGGAGTTATCCACAGGATGGGGTGAGTTATCCCCAGGGGAAATCCGCTACCGGTGGACGGGCCCCCGCCCGGTAGGCTTGGCCCCGTGATTGACCTTCGCCTGCTCCGTGAGGACCCTGACCGAGTGCGCGCCTCGCAGCGCGTCCGTGGCGAGGACGTCGACCTGGTCGACGCCCTCCTCTCCGCCGACGAACGGCGGCGGTCCTCGGGCAGTCGCTTCGACGAGCTCCGCAACGAGCAGAAGACGCTCGGCAAGCAGGTCGCCAAGGCCCAGGGCGAGGAGAAGACCGCCCTGCTGCAGCGCACCAAGGCGCTCGCCGAGGAGGTCAAGGCCGCCGACGCCGAACAGGGCGTGGCCAAGGAGGAGGCCGAGCGCCTGCTCCGCTCGCTGGCGAACCTCATCGACCCGGCCGCCCCGGTCGGCGGCGAGGAGGACTTCGTCACGCTGGAGGAGATCGGCACTCCGCGCGACTTCGCCGCCGAGGGCTTCGAGCCCCGTGACCACGTCGAGCTGGGGCAGATCCTCGGCGCGATCGACACCGAGCGCGGCGCCAAGGTCGCCGGCGCTCGGTCCTACTACCTGACCGGTGTCGGCGCGCTGCTGGAGCTCGCCCTGGTCAACATGGCGATCACCCAGGCCACCGCGGCCGGCTTCACCCCGATGATCACCCCGGCCCTGGTCCGCCCGGCCGCCATGGACGGCACCGGCTTCCTCGGCCAGGCCGCCGAGAACGTGTACTTCCTCGAAGAGGAGGAGCGCTACCTCGTCGGCACCAGCGAGGTCCCGCTCGCGGCGTACCACATGGACGAGATCATCGACGCGGACAAGCTGCCGCTGCGCTACGCCGGCTACTCGTCCTGCTTCCGCCGCGAGGCCGGCACCTACGGCAAGGACACCCGCGGCATCATCCGCGTCCACCAGTTCGAGAAGGTGGAGATGTTCGTCTTCACCACGCCCGAGGACGCCGAGCAGGAGCACCGCCGGCTGCTGCAGTGGGAGAAGGACTTCCTGAACGCCCTGGAGCTGCCCTACCGGGTGATCGACGTCGCCTCCGGCGACCTCGGCTCCTCGGCCGCGCGCAAGTTCGACATCGAGGCGTGGATCCCGACCCAGGGCAAGTACCGCGAGGTCACCTCGACCTCCAACACGACCGAGTACCAGTCGCGCCGGCTCTCCATCCGGATGCGCGAGGAGGGCAAGGTGCGCCCGCTGGCCACGCTGAACGGCACCCTGGTCGCCGTTCCGCGCACCATCGTGGCGATCCTGGAGAACCACCAGCAGGCCGACGGCTCGGTGGTGGTCCCGGAGGCGCTGCGGCCGTTCATCGGCGGGCGTTCCGTCCTGCCCCCGGTCAAGTAACGCCCACCGCACCACCGCCCGAATGCAACTCCCGGGAGACGCACGGCCCATGAGCAGTACCAGCCCCAGCCCCGTCTCCCCCGGCACCGGTGGCGACCTGCCCTTCCGGCTGGTCGCCACCGACCTCGACGGCACCCTGCTCACCAGCCAGGAGACCGTCTCCGCGCGCACCCGCACCGCGCTGGCCGCCGCCACCGGCGCCGGAGCGGTGCACATCGTCGTCACCGGCCGCTCGGCCGCCTGGGCCCGGCCGGTCTTCGACGAGATCGGCTACCGGGGCATAGCGGTCTGCGGCCAGGGCGCGCAGGTCTACGACGCGGGGGCGCACAAGCTGCTCACCTCGCTCACCCTGGACCGCAGGCTGGCCGCGCTGGCGATCGCCAAGATAGAGGCGGAGACCGGCCCGCTCGCCGTCGCCGCCAACCAGGACGGCCTGGAGGGCGACGTCCTGGCCGGTCCCGGCTACGAACTCCTGATCGGCTCCGACCTGCCGGTGGTCCGGGTCGACAAGGGCGAGCTGCTCGCCGCCCCGCTCAGCAAGCTCTACATCCAGTGCCGCGGGCTCACCGACGACGCGCTCGCCGAGACCGCCCGCCGGGTCGCCGGCGACCTGGTCGGCGTGGTGATGTCGGGCGCCGGCATCGTCGAACTGCTCCCGCTGGGCCTCTCCAAGGCCACCGGCCTGGCCGTCGCCGCCCGCCGCCTGGGCCTGCGGGCCGCCGACACCATCGCCTTCGGCGACATGCCCAATGACGTGCCGATGTTCGGCTGGGCCGCACACGGCGTCGCGATGGCCAACGCGCACCCGGAGCTGCTGGCGGTCGCCGACGAGGTCACCGTCGGCAACGACGAGGACGGCGTCGCCGTCGTCCTGGAGCGGCTCTACCCGCGGCACTGAGCACCGGACGGGCCGCCCGACGGCACCCGGATGCTGACCGTGAAAGAAAGAGTTTGTATGCTCCGCTGAAGCTCCGCGTCTCCCGGTGCGGTGCTCCTGTGCGGTTGTCCCGGCCCACCCGGGCCGTGCCCGCCGGACACGTACAGGATTGCTGCTTCCGCCGCTGAGAGGTACGCGCATGTCAGGCCAGTGGGACGAGAGCACGTCGGGGGCGGAAGGCCGGCGGCGCGCCGCGAACGGCCCCCGCGGCACCGGCGCCGCACGCGCGGCCGGCACCCCGCGGACCGGCGGTTCACGCGGCGGCGCTGGCACCGACGGCCCGGCGGACGACGCCCGGGTGCCCGCGCCCCGGCCCGGCGGCCGGGCGGAGGCCCGGCGGGCCGCCCAGGGCAAGGGCGGCGGCCGCGGCAAGGGCGACGGCGGGCGGTCCGAGGACGGGAAGGCCGACGGCACCGCGACGGGCGGCCGCGCGGCCGCGCGCAACAGCCGCAAGCCGAAACGGAACACCAAGAAGATCGTGGCCTGGTCGGTGGCCGGCGTCCTGGTGGCGCTGGCGGGCACCGGCGGCGCGATCTACTACAAGCTGAACGGCAACATCAAGTCCTTCGACGCGGACGCGATCGCCACCGACCGACCGCCCGAGGCGGTCGCCGACGCCAACGGCAACAAGCCCGTCAACATCCTGCTGATCGGCTCCGACTCGCGGGCCGGCAAGAACAGCGACCTCGGCGGCGGCAACGAGGACGGTGCCCGCTCGGACACCACGATCCTGTTGCACGTCTACGCGGACCACAAGCACGCGGTGGGCATCTCGATCCCGCGCGACGCGCTGGTGACCATCCCGGCCTGCAAGCTGCCGAACGGCAAGTGGACCAAGGAGTCGCCGGGGCAGATGTTCAACTCGGCGTTCTCGGTGGGCAACAGCGAGGCCGGCAACCCGGCCTGCACCCAGAACACCGTGGAGAAGCTCACCGGCATCCGGGTCGACCACACCATCGAGGTGAACTTCGAGGGCTTCGCGGCGATGACCGAGGCCGTCGGCGGCGTCGACGTCTGCCTGCCGAACGACATCTACGAGGGGCACCTCAACCCCAACCTGGGCAAGAAGGGCAAGGTCGTCCTGCCCAAGGGGAAGCAGAAGCTCTCCGGCCAGAAGGCGCTGGACTACGTCCGGCTGCGGCACGGCATCGGCGACGAGTCCGACGTCGGCCGGATGAAGCGCCAGCAGGCCTTCCTGTCCTCGCTGATGGCCAAGGTCAAGGGCGAGGGCCTGAACCCGACCACGCTGCTGCCGCTGGCCGACGCGGCCACCAAGTCGATGACGGTCGACCCCGGGCTGGACTCGGCCAAGAAGCTGATGGACTTCGCGCTGTCGATGAAGAACATCGACCTGCACGACGTCAAGTTCCTGACCACGCCGTGGCGCTACAACGGCCCCCGGATCGACCTGGTCCACCCCGCCGTCGACAACCTCTGGAAGACCCTCCAGGCCGACCGCACCATCGACGGCGAGGACGCCACCGGCAAGCAGGAGGACGCGCCGCAGACCCCGGCCCCCGCCGAGACCACGCCGGCCGCGCCCTCGCCGACCGCGGTGGACGGCCCGCCGGTGAAGGTCGCGGTCTACAACGGCACCACCGTCACCGGGCTGGCCGCCAAGGCGGCCGAGACGCTCAAGACCAACAAGGTCACCGTCACCGGCACCACCACCGCCAAGAACACCAACAAGGCGACCACCACGGTGGAGTACGGCTCCGGGCAGAAGGCCAACGCGGAGCGGATCGCGGCGATGTTCCCGGGCGCCCAGCTGACGCCCACCTCGGCGGCCGGCATCAGCCTCGTCCTCGGCAAGGACTACGCCGCGGCCAACCCGGCCGCGACCGGCGCCACGCCCAACGTGCCGGCCCCGCTGCCCACCGAGGTGGTCAACGAGGCCCGCTCGGCCGACGACGACATCTGCAGCAACGTCTCCTACGGCTAGCCGCCGCGGACCCGCCGCCGGCCCCCGGACGCCCCGGGGCCGGCGGCGCGGCCGTCAGAGCGCGGCCCGGATCCAGCCGTCGACCAGCGCGGTGAGGTCCTGGTCGGCCTGGCCGTGCTCGACCACGTGGGTGCGGATGACGTCGCCGCCGCCGTGGCCGAAGAGGCCGCCGCGCTTGTCCGCCTCCAGCACCACCTCGACCCGCTGCGCGGTGGTGACGAAGCTGACCTCCAGCGAGTTGCAGGCGTGCGCGTACTGCGGCGCGGCGGAGAACTCGATCTCCTGGTAGAACGGCAGCGTCTGGCCGGTGCCCCGGATGTGGCCGGCCTCCAGGTCGGCCGAGCGGAACCGGAAGCCGAGCTGCAGCAGCGAGTCCAGGATCCGGCGCTGCACCGCCAGCGGCTCGATCTCCAGCGGGTCGGAGTCGCCCTTGTCGAGCGCGCCCGCGATGTCGACCTCCGTCCGCACGCCGAGCTGCATGCCGTGCAGGTGCTGCCCGGCGACGACGGTGACCGGGGCCTCGAAGGGCACCTGGACGGCGAACGGGATCGACCGGTTCTCGCCGGGCGCCAGCACCAGCGGCGCGGTGACGGAGAACCGCGCGAACGGGTAGAGGCCGGTGCTCTCCCCCTCCTCGTGCTCGATCTCCACCCGGGCGACCAGGGTCAGCGTGATCCCCCGGATGTCCGCCTCGACCGTCCCGCCGGTCAGCTCGACCGTTCCGTGCAGGGTGCCGCCGGGCTGCACGACCGGCGTGGTCAGGACGGTGTCGACGCCGGGACCGCCGACGCCCAGGGCACCGAGCAGCTTCTTGAACACCATGGGGGCGCTCTCCTCGAAATAGGGGTGGACCGAAGTCGTCGGGAGGAACGCCAGGACGGCCCGGACGGTTCCCCCGCGCAGGTGCGAGCCAGTTGTAGGATGACCGGGCAAGCGGTTGTAGGATGACCGATGACCGCAGATCGACGCGCAGAGGGGAGCTCCGCCATGACCGCATCCGGCCACGGCGAGGACACCTTGCAGGCCGCCGGCCGGCGCTCCCTGGTGGACACCGCCATCGACCAGCTGCGCGAGCAGCTCGCCGCCGGCAGCTGGCCGGTCGGCTCGCGGATCCCCACCGAGCACGAGCTGGCCGAGCGGCTGCAGGTCGGACGGAACACCGTGCGGGAGGCGATCCGGGTGCTGGTGCACGCCGGGATGCTGGCCACCCGGCAGGGCGAGGGCACCTTCGTGCGCAGCACCAGCGACCCGGCCTCCGTCCTGCGGGGCGTGCAGCGCTCCGGCGTCCGGGACGTCCTGGAGGTCCGGGCGGCGCTGGAGGCCGAGGGCGCCCGGCTGGCGGCGCTGCGGCACACGCCCGAGGACATCGTCCGGATGCGGGCCGCGCTGGCCCGCGAGGCGGAGGTGATCGCGGCGCACCCGGAGCGGGCCGGCCGCGAGGCCACCGTCGAGCACGACCTGGAGTTCCACACCGCCGTGGTCGAGGCCGCGCACAACCCCGCGCTGACCGAGGTGTACCGCTACTTCGGCGCCTCGGTGCGGGAGTCGATGCGGACGGCCTTCGGGGACCACGAGATGCCCGAGGTGGTCGT
The DNA here is from genome assembly GCF_042737525.1 of Kitasatospora sp. NPDC059973. Lineage (NCBI taxonomy): Bacteria > Bacillati > Actinomycetota > Actinomycetes > Kitasatosporales > Streptomycetaceae > Kitasatospora > Kitasatospora sp. NPDC059973. The sequence goes on from NZ_JBHWUI010000175.1 coordinate 8,652, forward strand.
GGCCACCCACGCGGCGCTGGTGGACGCGATCGAGAGCGGTGACCCGGACCGCGCCGAGGCCGCGTGTCGGACGCTGCTCGCCGAGCCCACCGCGGCCGTCGAGCAGCTCCTCGCCGCCATCGCGGCCCGGAAGTAGGCGGCACCCGCCGCCGCCCTCCCGCGTCCGTCCCCCGTTTCCACGAAAGAGCAGCACGTCCCATGGCCGTCACCCGTGCCCAGCAGCCGGTCCTCGTTCCCGCCCCGCTCCCCGTCCGCACCCGGCTGGCCCACCCCGCCCTGCTGCTGACCGGCATCGTGCTGGTCGCCCTCAACATGCGGGCCTGCCTGGCGGCGATCTCGCCGATGGTCGGCGAGATCCAGCACACCTTCGGACTCTCCGCGACGGCGAGCGGTCTGATCACCACCGTCCCGGTGCTCTTCCAGGGCGCCGGCGCCCCGCTCACCCCCCGGCTGACCAGGCGGTTCGGCACCGAGCGGGTGGTGCTGGGCGCGGTGCTGGTGCTCGGCGGGGGCGTGCTGCTGCGGGTGCTGCCCTCGGTGGCCGCGCTGTACGCCGGCTGCGTGGTGATCGGGATCGCGATCGCGGTGCTGAACGTCTCGATGCCGGGCCTGGTCAAGCGCGAGTTCCCGGGCCGGGCGGCGACCATGACCGGCGTCTACTCGACCACCATGCTGGTCGGCGCCACCCTCGCGGCGGGCACCTCGGTGCCCCTGGAGCACGCCCTCGGCGGCGGCTGGCGGGCCTCGCTGGGCGCCTGGTCGCTGCTGGCCCTGATCGCCGCCGTCGCCTGGCTGCCGCAGGTGCTGCGCTCGCGCCAGGAGAAGGCGGCGGTGGCGGCGGCTCCCGCCGGCCGGCCGATCGAGGGGGTCTGGCGCTCGCCGCTGGCCTGGCAGATCAGCCTCTTCATGGGCATCTCGTCGCTGCTGGTCTACACCCTGGTGGCCTGGATGCCGACCATCCTGGCCGACCACGGGATGGACCGGAGCGAGGCCGGTCTGGTCTTCGCCTTCTCCAACCTGGTCCAGGTGGCCGGGGCCTTCCTGGTGCCGCTGATGGCCGGCCGGATGACCCGGCAGCGGACGCTGGCCGTGGTGATGGCCGTGCTGAACGCGGTCGGCATCACGATCCTGCTGGTCTCGCCGGTGCCCGGGGCCTGGGTGTCGGCCACCATCCTGGGCATCGCCCAGGGCGGCTCGCTCGGCCTCGCGCTCGCCTTCATCGTGCTGCGCACCGACAGCGCGGCCGGTGCCGCCCAGCTGGGCGGCATGTCGCAGGCGGTCGGCTACCTGGTGGCCGCGGCCGGACCGGTCGGCGCCGGGGCCCTGCACCAGCTGACCGGCGGCTGGAACGTCCCGCTGCTGCTGATGCTGGTGCTGGCGGCGGTCGCCGCCGTGGCCGGCTGGGGCGCGGGCCGCGACCGGACGCTCTGACGCCCGGTGCCGGCCGCGGGCCCGCCCCGCGGCCGGCCGGGCCGGCTACTCCTCGGCGGCCAGGGTCAGGCCGGCCAGCTTCACCGAGGCGAGCAGCGTCGCCGCCACGGTGAGGACCAGCAGCAGCGGGACGGCCACCCCGAGCGCGACGTCCGCGGTGATCGCGCCCTCGCCGGCCACCGCCTCGGCCACCGACAGCCCCCACTGCTGGACGCTGAGCGTCCTGGCGCCCTTCACGAAGTTGCCAATCAGGGACTCCCAGATCAGCGCGTAGACCAGCCCGGCCACCACGGCGTGCCGGGTGACGACGCCGAGCAGCAGGAACAGCGCGCTGTACGCGGCACCGGCCACCAGCGCGGCGACGGTGTAGCCGAGCGCCAGGCCGTCCTCGGTGCCGTACAGCAGCAGGCCGGCCAGCAGGATCGGGACCGCCGAGAACACCCAGGTGGTGCCGACCGCCACCGCCAGCTTGGTGGTGATGATCTTCCAGCGGGGCAGCGGCTTGGCCAGCAGGTAGACGATCGAGCCGTCGTCGATCTCGGTGGCGATGGCGCCGGTGCCGACGACCAGGCCGAGGATCGGCAGCAGCGTGCCGAGGCCCAGCTGCCCGAGGATCTTGACGGTCAGGTCGTGCTTGTCCCCGCTGGAGCCGCTGGCGATCGCCGAGACGAGCAGCAGCAGGGCGGGGACCACCAGCAGCAGGATGCCGCGGCGGCGGCCCAGCAGGCCGCGCAGCGTCAGCCTGGCGACGGTCGGGTTCATGGTGGGTCGGCCTTCCTGGGGTCCGGTTCCGGGGGTGGGGCTACGCGGAGACGAGGTAGGAGAAGACGCTCTCCAGCGACTCGTCGGCCGGGGCGACGGTGTACAGCCGGACGCCGGCCTGCTGGGCGACCTTGGGCAGCAGGGTGGTGAAGCCCTGGAAGTTGACCGCCTGGATCCGCAGCCCGCCCGCCTCGCCCGCCGCCGCCCTGGCGTCCGGGCCCGGCACGTCCAGCTCGATGCCGGCCGTCGACGGGTCCGCGATCAGCGCGGCGGCCAGCCGGCGGTCGTCGCTGGAGCGGACCAGGTAGCGGTGCGGCCGGTCGGTCATCAGCCGGCGGATCCGGCGGAAGTCCCCGGAGGCGGCGTGCCGGCCGGCCACCACGACCTCGATGTGCCGGGCCAGCTGCTCGACCTCCTCCAGGATGTGCGAGGAGAAGAGCACCGTGCGGCCGTCGGCGCCGAACCGGCGCAGCAGCTCCATCAGCTGCAGCCGCTGGCGCGGGTCCATGCCGTTGAACGGCTCGTCGAGCAGCAGCACGGCGGGGTCGTGGACCAGCGCCGAGGCCATCTTGACGCGCTGCTTCATGCCCTTGGAGTACGTCCCGGTCTTCCGGTCCTGGGCGTACTCCATCTCCACCAGGGACAGCGCCCGCCGGGCCGCCGCGGCCGGGTCGGCGAGGCCGTGCAGCTCGGCGTTGGCCAGCACGAACTCCCAACCGGTCAGGTAGTCGTACATCGACTCCCGCTCGGGGACCAGCCCGATCTGCCGGTACACCTGCTGGTTGCGCCAGATCGGCGCGCCGTCCAGGGTGACCGCTCCGGTGGAGGGGGCGAGGAAGCCGCTCATCATGTGGATGAGGGTCGACTTGCCCGCGCCGTTGGGCCCCAGCAGGCCGGTGACGCCGGGACCGATCGCCATGCTGACGTCGTTGACGGCGACCACGTTGCCGAACCAGCGGGAGACCTTGTCGATGGTGATGGTGGCCATGACGCCCTCTCAGATCCTGCGTTGTCAGATGTTGCGGTAGCGGCGCAGCAGCAGCGCGTACGAGCCGGCCACCATCGCGGCGGCGGTGGCGGCGAAGACCACCACGCCGAGGGCGCCGGGCGCGTGCAGCCGGTCCGGCCCGCTGCCGAGGTCGAAGAGCTGGTTCACCAGGCTCTCCACCAGCTCGTTCGGCGCGAGCAGGGCCGTCCACTGCGCGGAGTCCGGCAGGCCGGCCCGGCCTTCCGAGCTGATGCCGCTGACGACGCCGACCACGGCGGTGCTGATCGCCAGGTAGCCCATGATCGCGGCCACGCCGAAGCCGCGGCGCGGCGTGGTGGCGGCGATCACCAGCGCGACCGAGGTGGGCACCAGGGCGTACAGCACTGCGGTGACCAGGCCGTAGAGGACGTGCGCGGTGTTGTGCCCGAAGTCCAGCCCGCCGAGCAGCGCGCCGACGTAGAGCACCAGCAGCGGGGCCGTCATCAGCAGCAGCTGGGCGCAGGCCATCGCGGCGTACTTGGCCCGGACGTAGTCGGCCCGGGTGATCGGGCGGGAGAAGTACAGCGGGACGGTGTGGTGGCGGAGGTCCCGGGAGAGCAGCACGGGCGTCTGCGAGGCCAGGAAGATCGAGACCAGCAGGCCCACGATCCCCAGGTACTCCGGGTAGTCGACCGGCAGTTCGTCCTGGCGCTGGACGAGGGCGAGCGCCACCATGATCGCGGCCGGCGCGGTGACCAGACCGAGCAGCAGCATCGGCAGCACCTTGGACCGGCCCGAGCGCCCGAGGCCGTACGCGGCGCGCAGGCTCTGGGTGAACAGCGAACGGGTGGCGTAGGCCCGGCCGAGCCGGGGGCCGGCGTAGCCGCGGTACCCGATGTCGTGGATGACACCGGTGTCGAGCGACCTGGCCTCAGAGGGCAGTGCCATCTGCGGGACCTCCCTTGCTCTGCTGACCGCTGGTCTCCGTGAACAGCTCGGCGACCCGGTGGCGGCGCTGCTCCAGCCGGACCAGCCCGAGGCCGAGGTCCGCGACCGCGTCGCGGATGGTGTCGTAGGTGTCGTCGCCGGCCAGGCGCACCAGCAGGAGCCGCGCGCCCTCCGGCTCTACCGCGAGCCCGGCGGCGGTCAGCCGCTCGCGCACGGCGGCGCTCGCGTCGCGGGTGTGGTCGTCGGGGAAGTCCGTCACCTCGACCGCGAGGGTGGCCGTCACTCCGGTGAACGACGCGGTCGACGAGGAGCGCAGCAGCTTGCCCCCGTCGATGATGACCAGGTGGTCGCAGGTCCGCTCCAGCTCGCCGAGCAGGTGGGTGGTGACCAGCACCGAGATGCCGAAGTCGGTGTGCACCCGGCGGATCAGCGCCAGCATGTCGTCCCGGCCGACCGGGTCCAGCCCGTTGGTGGGCTCGTCCAGCAGCACCAGCTTCGGGTCGTGGACCAGCGCCTGGGCCAGCTTGACCCGCTGCTTCATGCCCGTCGAGTACCCGCCCATCGGCCGGTACCGCTCCTCGTACAGCCCGACGTGCCGCAGCGTGTCGGCCGTCCGCTCGCGGGCGGCGGCGGCCGGCAGCCCGGCCATCCGCGCCATGTGCACCACGAACTCCGTCGCCGAGACGTCCGGCGGCAGGCAGTCGTGCTCGGGCATGTAGCCGACCTGCTCACGGATCTGCCAGCCCTGGGTGGCGATGTCGAGGCCGAGGACCCGCCCCGTACCGGAGGTCGCCGGGGCCAGCCCGAGCAGGATCTTGATGAGTGTGGACTTGCCCGCGCCATTCGCCCCCACCAGGCCGACCACCCCGGGCTCCACCTCTACGGTGAGCTGATCGAGGGCGGTGACCCGGGGGAACCTCTTGGTGAGGCCGTCCGTCTTGATGACAGTGGACACGTCCCTCACCGTAGTGCGGCCGGACCGTCCGGGCCATGAGCTCGAATGACGACGCCCCGTGCTGCTGCGGTATGACATCCGCCCGATGATCCCCTAGGGGTTCCGGCCCGCCACCGCCCTTGTATTCTTTGCGAATTCCTAACACGGGGGCCGCCGGGGAGAGTGCCCGGCAGGGAGGGACGAGAGCACCATGTCGGATCGCGCGACCGCATTTGACCGGATGATGAACCCCTGGGCGTACGACGCCGACGGGAACCTGACCACCGCGGCCAGGCAGCAGGAGGGTGCCCGCACCCGGATCAACTCGGCGAACGCCCCCGGCGACGGCGGCACCGTCGGGGTCGACCCCGCGGCGCTGGACTCCGCCGCCAACTCGTCGGACCAGATCCACGGCCGGCTCAACGGGGACGGCCGGGCCGCCGACGACGAGACCACCCAGGTGGCCACCTCGCTGGCCAACTGGAGCACCGGCAAGGCGGCCGCGCAGACCGCCGCCACCTGGGACCAGCAGATCGCCGCCCTGAACAGCACCATCGGCGAGCTCACCCAGGCCCTGCGGGACAGCGCCACGAACTACCGGAACAACGAAACCGCCGTCAAGCACGACATGAAGGGCTGAGGGGGCGGACGACATGGTCGACTTCCACGAACTGAGCACCGCCAAGCTGGACGTCCTCGGCACCGCCGCCACCGCCTGGGAGGACGTCGCCAAGAAGCTGAAGGCGATGGACGAGGACTGGGACAACACGGTCATCGCCAAGGTCAACTCCGCCAACTGGAGCGGCCCCACCGCCGACCAGGCCCGGCCCAAGCTCCAGCGGGCCAACGAGCAGCTGACCGCCGCCGTCACCGAGGCCACCGCGATCGGCTCGATCCTCAAGGACGCGGGGAACGACTTCCAGGCGGCCAAGGCCAAGCTGGACAAGGCCGTCGCGGACGCCCGCGGCGCCGGACTGACCGTCACCGACGACGGCACCGTGAGCTGGCCGCCGGCCGACAACGCCACCCGGCACGACCCGGACGCCAGCCGCGCCTACAACGACGAGAACCGCACCAAGGCCGAAGCGGCCCGCAAGGCGATCGACGCGGCCGTCCAGGAGGCCACCGCCGCCGACGAGCGCGCCGCCTGGGCGCTGCGCTCGGACGCCTCCGCCGACGAGGTGAAGTCCTTCAACGCCAAGGCCGTCGGCGGCGGACCGGAGGCGGACGGCATCCGGGCCGCCCAGCTCGCCGGCAAGGGCGGGAAGATCTCGGACACCGAACTCACCGAGCTCAACTCGCTGCTGGCCGCCAACGCGAACGACCCGAAGTTCTCCACCCGCTTCTACCAGGACCTCGGCCCGAAGGGGACGCTGCAGGCCTGGAACAGCATGGTCGGCGACGAGCAGCAGTTCAACGGCGCCAGCGACGCCCGGTGGAAGCAGTACCAGGAGCTGCAGAAGAACCTCGGCCTCAACCTGGCCACCGCCACCCGCACCACCAACGAGCCCCACCTGTCCGACCAGTGGGCCGCCGACCTGCGCAAGGCCGGCTCCGAGACGATGTGGGACAAGCCGTACCGCCAGAGCGGCCTGGACTACTCGCCCTACGGCTACCAGGTGCTCTCCGGCATCCTGCGGACCGGCGACTACGACCCGCACTTCCTCAACCCGATCGCCGAGCACATCACCCAGCTGGACACCGACGACAAGTACTGGCCGGCCCCGGTGATGGGCCCGCGCAGCGACCGGCGCGGCTACAACCTCCTCGGCCAGGAGGGCGGTTCGGGCTGGGAGCCGACCACCGCCGTACTGGAGGCGCTCGGCCACAGCCCGGAGGCGGCCACCAAGTTCTTCCACGACCAGCCGACCGCGTACAACACCGACGGCTCGGTCAACCCGAACGGCAAGGTCAAGCCCTCGGACTACCTGACGTACTTCACGCACGACAAGGAGTACACGCCGGACACCGTCTCGCAGAAGAACGAACTGCGTCAGCAGGGCATGCGCAGCGGTCCGGACGCCCTCGGCCACGCCCTGGAGGCGGCCACCACCGGCCGACCGTACGACGACCACTCGGGGGTCGCGCCCAAGCACACCGCCGACCAGGCCGAGGTCATGAACCGGGTCGTGCAGACCTTCGGCACCCACGGCAACGGCGGCGTGCTCGACGACCTCAAGGGCGAGGACGCCAAGTTCGCGCCGCTGCGGGACAGCCTCGGGCACATGACCGCCGACTACATGGGCGACACTCAGCGCGCGCTCTCCCCGCACAAGGACGACCTGCCGGTCAACGGCGCCCCGGCCGGGCTCAAGGAGGCGCCGGTCCGCGGCCTGCTCGACGCGCTCGGCCGCGACCCGGACGCGTACGGCGCCGTGGTCAACGCCAACCAGGCGTACTCGACCGCGGTGGTGCGCGGCCACATCGACAGCGGGCAGACCGACTTCGCCCGGCTGGAGTCGGAGATCGACTCCACCTCCCGGGCCGGCGGCGTCATCAGCGGTATCCTCAACGAGGCCCGGATCGACGAGGTCCACCAGGAGCACGCGTCCTCCGACAAGGAGTACAACGAGGCCCTGGAGAAGAACGCCGGGTACGCGCAGACGGCGTTCAGCACCACGATCGGCCTGGCCACCGAGCGGGTCCCGCTGGCGGGCGAGGCGGCCGACTTCCTCGTCGAGCAGATCACCGACAGCGTGGTGAAGGCCAACGAGCGCGACACCACCGAGGACGGCAACCAGGAGGGTCGCGACTTCGTCGCCGAGGGGCGCGAGGGCGCGGCGGTCGGGGCGAAGCAGGCCGTCATCGACGCCGCCAACGGCACCAAGCTCAGCCCCGAGGACGTCCAGCGGCTGGCCGACAGCGCCGGGGACCGGGCCCTCGACGGCTACACCGACGGCTCCTCCGGCAGCCAGAGCTCCGGCGGCTGAGGGCCGCCCCGCGCCGCGGCAGACGCCGCCGCGGCGCGGGGTGACCGGTGGGCGGC
>NZ_JBHWUI010000176.1:0-16330 GCF_042737525.1 Kitasatospora sp. NPDC059973
CCGGCGCGCTGATGCCCCGGGGCGGCCGCCGTCGCCGGTCAGCCCTTCAGCGGCGGACGGTAGGTGGTGTCCGGGCCCTGCGGGCCGGCGCCCGGCTCGACCACCTCGCCCTGGATCACCTTGCCGTCCGGGCGGTGGATGCGCAGCTGCTCCTGCAGCCGCACCGCGTCCGCGAGCGGATCGGCCCCGAGGCCGGCGGTGCTGCGCAGCGCCTTGTCCGCGAAGCGGCGCCCGGCGGCCCGCCAGAGCGCCCGGGTCGGCGGGAGGAGCAGGGTCAGCGCCAGCGCGTCCGAGAGGAAGCCCGGCAGCATCAGCAGCAGGCCGGCCAGCACGGTGAGGCTGGTGCCGGTCTGCGGCTGCTGCGACTTCGGGTCCCGGCTCTGGTCGATCGCCGCGGACAGCGCCTTCAGCCCCGCGCGCTTGATCAGCGAGCCGCCGATCAGGGCCCCGGCGATCAGCAGCAGCACGACGGTCAGGCCGCCCAGCCACGAGCCCACCTGGACCAGCAGCCAGATCTCCAGCACCAGCCAGGCGGTGACCACCAACGGCAGCACCCGGCGGAGCTTTCCGCGCCGGGCCTGAGGGGCAGGGGTAGCTTGCTGGGTCACGGTACGAATCCACTCCATAGCGGTGCTCTGCGCGCCGCACGGGAGATCCGGGCCGGCTACGGCACCACCTGGTCCAACGACCGGCCGCCGGCCGGTGTTCCACCGCCGCCCGGGCCGACGGGCCCGCCGACCGGCCGCGCCGGGGTCAGGAGGCCGTCGGGCCGGAGGGCTCGGAGGCGGCCGGGCCGGTCACCCGGCGGCGGCCGATCAGCAGGGCCGCCCCGCAGGCCAGCAGGCCCGCGACGGCCAGCGTCCACTCGGGCGCGACACCCACCCGGTCCGCCACCGTCGTGCCGTCGCGCAGCGGGACGACGGCGGACAGCTCGGCGGCGGTCAGCTCCTCGGTGCGCTGCTGCACCGAGCCGTCGGGGGCGATCACCGCGCTGATCCCGCTGGTCGCGGCGATCAGCACGGCCCGGCCGTGCTCGACGGCACGCAGCCGGGACATCGCGAGCTGCTGCTCGGGCTGGCCGGTCTTCGCGTAGGTCGCGTTGTTGGTCTGGACGACGAGCACCCGGGCGCCCTTGTCCACGGTGTCGCGGACGATCTCGTCGTACGCCACCTCGAAGCAGATGACGTCGCCGATCTTCGCCGGGCCCAGCTGCATGACGCCGTTGTGGTCGCCGGGGTAGAAGTCGCGGGCGACCCGCTGCAGCCGGGTGATCACCTTCATCAGCTGGTCGCGGAACGGCACGTACTCGCCGAACGGGACGGGGTGCTGCTTGGTGTAGGAGGCGCCCGGGCCGGTCTTCGGGTCCCAGACGATGCCCTCGTTCTGGACGTGCCGCTCGTCCGGCCCGTCCACCAGGGTGCCGACCAGGGTGGGCACGCCGACCGTCTTCACGGCGTCGTCGATGCGCCGGTAGGCCAGCGGGTCGCTGAACGGGTCGAGGTCGGAGGAGTTCTCCGGCCAGATCACCACGTCCGGCTTCTCCACCCGGCCGGCCTCGATGTCGGCGGCGAGCTTCTCGGTGGCGGCGGCGTGGTTGTTCAGCACCATCATCGGCCGGCCGAGGAAGTCCATCCCCGGGTTGGGCACGTTGCCCTGGATCAGGGCGACCTTGACGGTGTCGGCGGCCGCGGTGGGCACCGGGACCAGATAACCGGCCAGCAGGGCCGCGACGGCGCCCAGCGCGGCCAGCGCGGCGGCCCGGGGCGCCCGGCGGGGCCCGCGCAGCCGCAGCGCCGCCCAGGCCAGCAGGGCACCGGCCAGCGCGACGGCGAAGGTCACCAGCGGGGCGCCGCCGATCGCGGCGAGCGGGGTGAACGGGGTGGCGGTGTTGGCGAACGCGAGGCGGCCCCAGGGGAAGCCGCCGAGCGGCAGCCGGTCACGGGCCCACTCCTGGGTGATCCAGAGGCAGGCCGCCCAGAGCGGCCAGCCGGGCAGCCGGGAGGTGAGCGCCAGACCGGAGCCGAGGGCCGCCAGGAAGAGCGCCTCGATCGCCGAGAGGCCGACGGTGGCGTCCCAGCCGACCACCCGCAGCCAGCTGAGCAGCAGCAGGAAGAACGGCAGCCCGAAGGCGAAGCCCGTCCAGGCGGCCTGCCGGACGGTGCGGCCGAGGGTGAGCAGCGAGAGCGCGGCGACGCCCACCAGCGAGAGCGGCCAGAGGTCGAACGGCGGGAAGGCCAGCGCGAGGAGCAGCCCGGCGAGGACGGCCAGGCCGGTGCGGGGCAGTCCGGCGCGCACCTTGGCGACGGCGCGGGCGGCCCGGCCGGGGGCGGGGGCGTCGGACGTCACGGACGCCTCGGGGAGGGCGTCCGACCGCTCCTGTGTGACGTGGAGTGCCACCGGCGCACCATCTTCCTGGTCGGGCTGTCCGCGCTTGGCTGTCCGTTGGCGCGTTCTTCACCGCCCGTTGAGTTCGGACGCTGTGCGAAAGACGGTACCCCGGAACCGGCCCCGCGCGTGAGGCCGGGTGGCCCGCCGAGCAGCGGGTTCCCGGCCCTGGTGGGGCGGTGTCAGCGCGGGCTGTAGCGGACCGTGCGCAGCGGCCAGTCGGCGGCGAGCCAGGCGGCCACCGCGCGGTACAACGGGGCGTCCAGCTCGGCGCGGTCGGCGCGGACCCAGGAACTGACCGTCGTGGTGGCCGGCTCCTCGTGGTCCGGGTAGATGTACACGCAGCCGACGACGTCGCCGCCGGGGTCCGCCAGCACGGTGTAGGTGAAGCCGCGGCGGTGCTCGAAGTCGGCGGCGTGCCGGCGCAGGTCGGCCAGGTTGCGTTCCGGCGTCATGCCCTCGGCGGGCGGCCAGCTGCCGGTCCAGCCCGGGGTGGCGTGGATGTGGTCGATGCTCGACGTCCAGGCCGCGAGGTCGGAGTCGTTGTGCTGCTCGCCGAGGGGCTCCAGGCGGAACCCCTCGGCGGCGAGGGTGCGGGGGACGACGAAGCCGGCGGGTACCAGCGGATGATCACTCATGCCGGTCAACCTACGCAGCGGGGGCCGCCCCGGTCACCCGGAGCTACCGCGCGGCCGCCCGCTCCGCCACCGCCCGGTGGACGGTCCGGCCGCGGACCACGGTGCGCAGGCAGACCGGCAGCGGGCGGCCCGGGGTGAGGTCGGGCAGCCCGGGGGTGCCGGAGCGCGGGTCGGTGGACCAGCCGGCCACCCGGGAGTCGGGGGCCTGGACCACGAGCTCGTCGGCGGCCCAGACCGCGTAGCTGGCGATCGCGCCGGGGACGAGCACGCCGTCCTGGTCGCGGCCGATCGCCCGCCAGCCGCCCCGGGTGTGGGCGGTGAAGGCGGCGCGGGCCGAGATCCGGTGGTCGAGGGTCCGGTGGAAGGCCGCCGCGCGGACGGTGCCCCAGGGATCGAGCGGGGTGACCGGGGCGTCCGAGCCGAAGGCCAGCGGGACGCCGGCCCGCAGCAGCGCGGCGAACGGGTTGAGCGCGGCGGCGCGCTCGGCGCCGAGCCGCTGGACGTACATGCCGTCCGGGCCGCCCCAGGCGGCGTCGAAGGCGGGTTGCACGGAGGCGGTGAGGCCGAGTTCGGCGAAGGCCGCGACGGACGCCCCGTCCAGTGCCTCGGCGTGCTCCACGCGGTGGCGCAGCGCCCTGACGCGGTCGGCGCCGACCCGCTCGCCGGCCGCCCGGACGCCCGCGAGGACGGCGCCCACGGCGGCGTCGCCGATGGCGTGGAAGCCGGCCTGCAGCCCGGCCTCGGTGCAGGCGGCGACGTGGTCGGCGACCTGCTCGGCGCTCAGGTAGGAGGTGCCGGTGTGGTCGGCGTCGGCGTAGGGGCTGTGCAGGCAGGCGGTGTGCGAGCCGATCGCGCCGTCGACGAAGAGGTCGCCGCCGGCGCCCACCGCGCCGAGCCGGCGGGCCGTCTCGACGCCGCCCAGCTCGCCCCAGTAGCCGAACACCTCGGGCCCCTCGCCGTCGGCGGCGAGGTCCAGCAGCGCGGCGAGGTCCTGCTCCGAGGAGATCTCCGGGCCGGCGCACTCGTGCAGCGCGCCGATGCCGAGCTCGGCGGCCCGGGCCAGCGTCGCGCGCTGGGCACGCCGGCGCTGCTCGGGGGTGAGGTGCGCGAGCGCGGTCCGGCGCACGGCGTGGTGGGCGTCGCGGGTGAGCGGGCCGTCGGCGGAGAAGCCGGGCCGGTCGGCGAGGCCGGCGGTGAGCGCGCGCAGCGCGGTGGTGGCCAGCGCGGAGTGCACGTCGGTGCGGGAGAGGTAGAGCGCGGCGCCGCCGGCGGCCGCGTCCAGCTCGGCGAGCGTCGGCGGTCGGCCCTCGGGCCAGCCGGTCTCGTCCCAGCCGTGCCCGATGAGCACGCCGCCCGGCTCGGAGCGGTCGGCCGCGAAGGCGGCGAGGGCCTCCAGCGCGGCGGCGAGCGAGGGCAGGCCGGTGAGGTCCAGACCGGTGAGCGCCAGACCGGTGGCGGTGGCGTGCACGTGGGCGTCGACGAAGGCGGGGGTGACCAGGGCGCCGTCGAGCTCGACGATCTCGTCCGCGGCGTCGGCGTACGCCTCGGCCGCGCCGTCGCTGCCGACCCAGGCGACGTGCTCGCCCTCGACGAGCATCGCGGTGGCGAAGGGGTCGGCGGGGCTGTAGACGGCGCCGCCGCGCAGCAGGACGGTTCGTGGGCCCCTCTGGCCCGAGGGCGGGCCGGGAGGGAGGGTGCGTTCGGTCATGACGCCAAGTCTGCACCTCCCGGAGGGGCGGTCAGAGCTTCGGGGGCCTCGCCTCGTAGGGCGTCGAGAGCACGACGGTGGTGCGGGTGGAGACGCCGGCCGCGCTGCGGATCCGGGCCAGCAGGTCCTCCAGGTCGCCGGGGGCGCCGACGCGGACCTTGAGGATGTAGTTCTCGTCCCCGGCGACGCTGTGGCAGGCCTCGATCTCGGGCAGCCCGGCGAGTCTCTCCGGGGTGTCGTCCGGGGCGCTGGGGTCGAAGGGCTTGACCGAGATGAAGGCGGTCAGCGCCAGCTCGACCGCGTCGGGGTCGACGATGGCGGTGTAGCCGCGGATCACGCCGCGCTGCTCCAGACGGCGCACCCGCTGGTGCACCGCCGAGGTGGACAGGCCGGTGGCCTTGCCCAGGTCCGTGTAGCTCATCCGGCCGTCCTCCAGGAGCAGCTGAACGATGCGTTGGTCGAGATCCTCCACAAGGCGCAAACCTACCCGGTCGGGGGCGCGCGCGGCGCCACAGCGGGCGCGCACGGTGTCACTCGCGGCCGCGCCGGGTGCCGGGCGGGCACATGCCGGGCGAATGTGGCGAAGGACACACCCGGTGCATCACAGTGCACCGGCCTGCAGGATTATGAGTCCGCGTCGGCGGGAAGTGCTGGTTGTGGCCCCGGGCGACCACGCCGGGCCCGATCCGAGGGGGATCACCATGCGTGCAACTGACCGGCACTCGCTGAGCGCCGACGACACCCACGATATGACCGGCCGCGAGGATCTCGCGGTCCCCCACGAGCCGTCGGCGGGGGTGGATCCGGGCGAGGGCGAGACCTGGGACATCGTCCGGGTGCACTGCCCGGAGTGCCGCCGTCCGATCGCCCTGGTGGGCGACGAGGAGCGGCTGCCGCAGCACGCCGTGCTGCCGACCGCCTGGCACCCCTTCTCGCCCGCGCTCTGCCCGGGCTCGGGAGCGCCGACGGACGACCTGGCGGAGGTGGAGTCGGCGGAGGACGCCGAGACCGCCGGCCTGGAGGCGCTGCTCGCCCTCCCGTCCGAACTCGACTGGCGCACCCAGCCGTTCTCCCACGCCGTGGCGCACCGCCCGGTACGGACGGCGCCCGCGCCGGCCATCCCGCAGCAGCGCAGCCGGCTCGTCCGGCACTGACGGCCGCCCCCGTCCCGGGGGTTGACCGGCCGTCAGCCGACGGCCGGTCCCGACCACCGGGGCGGGAGACGCCTCCGGGCGCCACTCCGCACCCTGGAGTGACGCCCGGAGGCCGTTACGGGGGCCGTCAGCCGGAGGTGAGGTGGCGGCCGATCACCAGGCGCTGGATCTGGTTGGTGCCCTCGACGATCTGCAGCACCTTGGCCTCGCGCATGTAGCGCTCGGCCGGGAAGTCCTGGGTGTAGCCGTAGCCGCCGAGGACCTGGACGGCGTCGGTGGTGACCCGCATCGCCGCGTCGGTGCAGAACAGCTTGGCCATCGCCGCCTGCTTGGAGAACGGCCGGCCGGCGTCGCGCAGCCGGGCGGCGGCCAGGTAGAGCGAGCGCCCGGCCTCGATCTGGGTGGCCATGTCCGCGAGCATGAAGGACAGGCCCTGGAACTCGGCGATCGGCCGGCCGAACTGGCGGCGGGTACCGGCGTACTCGACCGCGAGGTCGAGCGCGGCCTGGGCGACGCCGATCGCGCAGGCGGCGATGCCGAGCCGGCCGGAGTCCAGGGCGGCGAGCGCGATCTGGAAGCCCTGGCCCTCGCTGCCGATCAGCCGGCCGCGCTCGACCCGGGCGCCGTCGAAGTGCAGCTGAGCGGTCGGCGAGGACCGCATGCCCATCTTGTGCTCCGGCGGCGCGGCCGACAGGCCGGCCACCCCGGCGGGCACCAGCAGGCAGCTGATGCCGCGCGCGCCCGGCTCGCCGGTGCGCACCAGGGCGCTGTAGAAGTCGGCCTCCCCGCCGTGGGTGATCCACGCCTTGGTGCCGCTGACCACGAACTCCTCGCCGTCCAGGTCGGCGCGGGTGCGCAGCGCGGCGGCGTCCGAGCCGGACTGCGGCTCGGAGAGGCAGTAGGCGCCGAGCTGCTCGCCGGAGAGCATGCCGGGCAGCCAGGCGGCGCGCTGCTCGTCGCTGCCGAAACCGGCCAGGGCGTGGCAGGAGAGGGTGTGCACGCTGACCCCGAGGCCGACCGCCAGCCAGCCGCCCGCGAGCTCCTCCAGGACCTGGAGGTAGACCTCGTAGGGCTGGTCGCCGCCGCCGTACTTCTCCTCGTACGGGAGGGAGAGCAGACCGGCCTCGCCGAGGGTGCGGAACACCTCGCGCGGGAAGCGGCCGGCGGCCTCGTCCTCCGCCGCGCGCGGCTGGATCTCGCGCTGGACCAGCTCCCGGGTGAGGCTCAGCAGTTCGCGGGCCTCGTCGGTCGGCAGCTGGCGTTCCACGGCGTTCGCTGGGGACGGGGTCATGGCGGCTGGTCGCCTCCTCGTTCGGGCACCGGGCCCTGGTGTGGCGGGCCCGACGCGGGTGTGGCACGTCGGGCCGACCGGCACCGGGTTACGGTGAACGGCCGTTCACATGCGTGGCGAAGTGAGTATGCCCGATCCCGGCGCTGCCGTCACGACCTGCACGGAATCACTGTCCGTCCTGGCGTACGGGCCCCCGTAGGGTTGCCGATGTGGCCTCTTCCGAAACGTCCAGCACCCCTCCCGGCGGCCCGGCCGCCCCCGCGGCCGGCGGGGCGCCGGACGCGCTCGGCGCACCCGGAGCGCCCGCCGCGCCCGAGGGCCTCCCCGACCTCGCCGGCCTCGCCGCCGGGCTGCGCGCGCTGGCGCCCTCCTGCGGCCCGGTCCGGCTGGTCGCGGTGGACGGGCACGCCGGCTCCGGCAAGACCACCTTCACCGGCCGGCTGGCCGCCGCGCTCGGGGGTGCGCCGGTGGTCCACCTGGACGACCTGGCCACCCATGCCGAGCCCTTCGGCTGGACGGAGCGGTTGCGCACCCAGGTGCTCGACCCGCTGGCCGCCGGCCGGGACGCGGCGTACCGGGTGTACGACTGGACGCTGGGGCGCTTCGCCGGCACCGCGGCGGTGCCGCTCGCCCCGGTGGTGCTGATCGAGGGCGTCGGCGCCGGCCGGCGGGCGGTGCGGCCCCGGCTGGCGCGGCTGATCTGGATGGAGCTGGCCGCCGAGGACGCCCGGCGGCGCGGGGAGGAGCGGGACGGTCCGGCCCTGGCGGAGTTCTGGGCGGGCTGGGCGCGGGCGGAGTCGGCGCACTTCGCCGCCGACCCCAGCCGCCCGTACGCGGCCACCATCGTCGACGGAGTGACCGGGCGGATCGCACCGAGCACCGTCGGTGAACCTTCAACAAGCCCTTGACCTGCGGTGTCACCAGGACTTAGGTTCTCCTCAGTTGCCGAGGTTGTTGATCGCGCAACATCGGACTCGGCATCCCCGGCTTGTTCCCCCGTGAGCCGGGGGTGCCGTCCCCCCTCCCGCCGCCCGGACCCCGCCAGACCGGGGCCGAGGCCCGGCCGGATCGCACCGGCGCCCAATCCCCGCGCGCGCGATCGTATTTGACTCCGCACGGCACTCTTCCGGATCAGCGCCGCGCCGGTACGATTCCTGGAGGCGCATATGCGCCCCGGGGGCTATCGACGACCGGCCGGCTTCTCCGCACCTCGAATCGCCGACCGAGCCCCAGGCACACCGCGGGGGGCGTGAGTGACGACGGTGGACAGTTCCGACGGCAACAACACGGGCGGCCCGGCTCCGAACCGGCTCGCCGACCGCGCCTGGCTGCGTGCCATGGACGCCTACACGGCGGGCGCGTACGCCCGCGCGGAGGAGGAGTTCCGCGCGGCCGTGCGGCTCGATCCGGGGATGGCCGACGCCTGGCTCGGCCTGCACGCCCTGCGCAGCGACACCTCCGGGGCGCTCCTCGCGATGTACCGCCACCGGACCCGGTTCGGCGAGCAGCGCCGGCTCCACCGGCGCCCGCTCAGTTCCTGGTACTGGCTGGGCTGGTGGGTGCAGCCCGTGCTGGAGGACAGCCGCGACCTGGCGCTCGCGCACGCCTCGCACTGGCTGGACGGCCGCCATCTCGCCGAGCTGGACAGGGCGTTGGAGCAGTGCCCGGTCCCGGAGGAGGACCCGTCCGCGCGCTTCCTGCACGCGTGCCGGTCCTACCTCCTCAAGGACTGGGAACAGCTGATCCGGGACACCGACCGGCTGCTGGACGACCAGTTGCTGGGCATCGAGGCCGGGCTCTTCGCGGGCATGGCGCGGGTCCGGCTGGACATGTGCGCCCAGGCGCAGGCCCCGCTCGCCGCCTCGCTGGCCCGCTGCCGCTCCGAGCAGCCGCAGCGCAAGGAGCTGCGGTACTGGCTGGCCCGGGCCTACGAGGGCGCGGGGCGCAGCGCCGCCGCGCTGCCGCTCTACCGGGCGGTGCACCGGGCCGATCCGGCCTTCATGGACACCGCGACCCGGCTCGCCGCGATCTCCGCCGAGGACGGCGTGGTCGACGCGCTGCTGGACGCGGTGGGCGGCCTCGGACGTGAGGGCGGGAAGCCCTCGGGCGGCGACGAGGCGTTCGACGCGCTGTCGCTGGGCCTGGACACGGTGGGCGCCGAGGAGGCCGGGCTGGACGACGCGGCGCTGGAGGCCTCGGGGTGCGAGGCCCCGGGCCTCGAAGCCGCCGGGTACCCGGGCGAGGCCGACCCCGGTGAGGCCCTCTCCGGCGAGACCTACCCCGGCGAGCCCTACCCCGGTGAGCCCTACCAGGCCGCGCCCTGTTCCGGCGAGCCGTACCGGACCGAGCCCGGCCAGAGCGAGGCGTACCCCGCCGGGGCCTTCCCGGCCGGGACCGGCGGGCCGGGCGCGCAGGAGCCGCCGGGGGCGGGCGCGGCCACCGACCGGGAGGCCGGACCGGCGCTGCCCGCCGGTGAGCGCTCCGGCGCGCCGCTGCCCCCCGCCGGCTCCGGGCCCGCCGTGCCGGTCCGCGGCGAGGCGCCGCCCAGACCCGCGGGCGGCTACCCGGCCGCCGGACGCGACGGCGACGAGCGGGAGCTGGACGCGGCGCTGGCCGAACTCTCCCGGATGGTCGGCCTGGAGCCGGTCAAGCGCCAGGTCCGGGCGCTCTCCGCGCAGTTGAGGATGTCCCGGCTGCGGGCGGCGCAGGGCCTGCCGGTGCAGCCGCCCAAGCGCCACTTCGTCTTCTCCGGCCCCTCCGGTACCGGCAAGACCACCGTGGCGCGCATCCTCGGGCGGGTCTTCCACGCTCTCGGGCTGCTCTCGGGGGACCACCTGGTGGAGGCCCAGCGGGCCGACCTGGTGGGCGAGTTCCTCGGCCAGACGGCCGTCAAGGCGAATGAGCTGATCGACTCCGCGCTGGACGGCGTGCTCTTCATCGACGAGGCCTACAGCCTCTCCAACTCCGGCTACAGCAAGGGCGACGCCTACGGCGACGAGGCACTGCAGGTGCTGCTGAAGCGGGCCGAGGACAACCGCGACCGGCTGGTGGTGATCCTGGCCGGCTACCCGGAGGGCATGAACCGGCTGCTCGCCACCAACCCCGGCCTCAACTCCCGCTTCACCACCCGGGTCGACTTCCCCAGCTACCGCCCCGGTGAACTCACCGCGATCGGCGCCGCGCTGGCCGACCGGGACGGCGACGGCTGGGACGAGGACGCCGCCGAGGAACTGGCCAGCATCTGCATCCACGTGGTCCGCGAGGGCTGGATCGACGACCTGGGCAACGGGCGGTTCATCCGCACCCTGTACGAGAAGTCCTGCGCCTACCGGGACCTGCGCCTCTCGCTGCTGCGCGAGCCGCCCGGGCGCGAGGACCTGGCGACCCTGCGGCTGCCGGACCTCGTGCAGGCGTACGGCGAGCTGATCGACGGCCGGGGCTGAGCCGGCGGAGCGGGTCCGCCGGCTCCGCCGCTCAGCTCCCGAGCACCGTGGCCTCCCGCTCCGCGTCCAGGCCGACCACCGGCCGGTCCGGGCGCTGCGGGGCGGTGCCGCCGATGGACCGCAGCCAGGCCCAGGTGTCGGCGACCGTCTCCGCGACCGGGCGGCAGCGCAGCCCGGCGGCGACCGCCTTGGCCACGTCGGAGCCGTGCACGGTGTCGTGCAGCTCGCCCGGCGGGACCCAGACCGGCAGGTCGCTCCACGGTTCGATGCCGGCCGCCAGGATCCGGTCGGGCTCCGTCCAGCGCAGCACCGCGTCCGAGCCGGTGGCCCGGACGCAGGCCTCCAGCAGCTCGCCCATGGTGGCGTGCCCCCGCGGGCTGACCAGGTCGTACGCACCGCCGTGGCCGGCCACCAGGGCGTCCAGGGTCCAGACCGCGATGTCCCGGGCGTCGATGTACTGCACCGGCAGGTCGCGCGGGCCGGGGGCGAGCACCGGGCCGCCGCGGGCGATCCGGCCCAGCCACCAGGGCAGCCGGCCGATGTTCTCGTACGGACCGATGATCAGCCCGGCCCGGGCCAGCAACGCCCGGTCGCCGAAGGCGTCCAGCAGCGCCAGCTCGCCGCCGCGCTTGGCCTGCGGGTAGGCGACCTCGCCGGCGTCCGGCGAGCCCTCGACCAGCGCGGCGCTCTCGTCCGCCCCGGCCGGGGTCGGGTACGCGTACACCGACCGGCTCGACACGTAGGCGTAGCGGCCGACCCGGCCGGCCAGCAGGCGGGCGCTGTCGCGCACCGCCGAGGGCGCGCCGGACCAGGTGTCCACCACCGCGTCCCACTTCCCCTCGGCCAGCGCGGCCAGGCCGTCCTCGGCCCGCCGGTCGCCGTGCAGCGCCCGCACACCGGCCGGCGGCGCGTGCGTCCCCCGGTGGAAGACCGTCACCTCCCACCCGCGCTCCAGCGCCTCCTCGGTCACGGCCCGACCGACGAACTCCGTCCCGCCCAGCAGCAGCAGTCTCATACCGACCACCCTGCCGAGCGGACGGCGTTCTGGGAACGGCCGCATGCTCAGGGCAGAATCGCCCACAGCGGAACCCGGCGGCCCGGGAGGGCGGCCGCCGGGACGGGCCGTCAGGCGGCGGAGCGGTGGTCCGGGTCGTGCACCTCGCCGACCAGCTCCTCCACCACGTCCTCCAGCGTCACCACGCCGAGCGTGCGCCCGTCCTGGTCGACCACCGCGGCCAGGTGGCAGGCGGCCCGGCGCATCGCGCCGAGCGCGTCGTCCAGCGGGAGCGTGCCGCGCACCACGGTGATCGGGCGCCAGAGGCGGGCCGGCACCGGCGCCGCCTGGTCGTCGACGTCCAGGATGTCCTTGAGGTGCAGGTAGCCCAGGTAGCCGGGGCCGGCCGGGTCGCCCTCGGTGACCGGGAAGCGCGAGAAGCCGGTGCGCAGCGCCAGCTCCTCGACCTGGGCGGCGGTCACCTCGGTGTCCACGGTGACGAGCTGCTCGGGCTTGAGCAGCACCTCGGTGACCGGGCGGCGGCCCAGCTCCAGGGCGTCCTCCAGGCGCTCCTGGCGGCCCTCGTCGAGCAGGCCCGCGTCCCGGGAGTCGACCAGCAGGTACATCAGCTGCTCGGTGGTGAAGACCGACTCGACCTCGTCCTTGGACTCGACCTTGAACAGCCTCAGCACGGCGTTGGCGAAGGCGTTCAGGAAGAAGATCACCGGCGCGAGCCAGCGGGCCAGCCGGTCCAGCGGCGGGCCGAGCCGGAGCGCGGCCTTCTCCGGCCCCGCCAGCGCGAGGTTCTTCGGCACCATCTCGCCCATCACCATGTGCAGGAAGACCACCACGGCCAGCGAGATCCCGTAGGAGAGCGGGTGCATCAGGCCGGCCGGCACGCCGAGGGCGTGGAACGGGCCCTCCAGCAGGTGGGCGATGGTCGGCTCGGCGAGCGCGCCCAGACCCAGCGAGCAGACCGTGATGCCGAGCTGGGCGGCGGCGAGCATCGCGGAGACGTTCGAGAGCGCGTGCAGCACGGTGCGGGCGCGCTTGTCGCCCGCCTCGGCGAGCGGTTCGATCTGGCTGCGCCGGACGGAGACCACCGCGAACTCGGCGCCGACGAAGAACGCGTTGCCCAGCAGGAGCAGGACGGCGAGGGCCAGTTGGAGCACGGTCATCGGGCGCCGCCCTCGTCGTCACCGGGGCGCGGGCGCCCGCTCGTGCGCTCCACCCGCACCCGGCTGGTGCGGTGGCGGTCCACGGCCTCGACGGTGAACCGCCAGCCGGGCAGCTCGGCCTGCTCGCCCGGGACGGGCAGCCGGCCGAGGAGGTCCGAGACCAGGCCGGCCAGGGTCTCGTAGGGGCCGTCGGGCGCGTGCAGGCCGATCGACTCCAGGTGGTCGATCCGGGCCCGGCCGTCGGCGGCCCAGACCGGCAGCCCGTGCAGCGGCGGCAGCGGGATCAGTTCGGGGGTGTCGGCGGGGTCGTGCTCGTCCTGCACCTCGCCGACCAGCTCCTCGACGATGTCCTCGACGGTGACCACGCCGGCGGTGCCGCCGTACTCGTCGACCACGATGGCCATCGGCTGGAGCCGGCGCAGCTGGTCCAGCAGGCGTTCGGCGGGGAGCGTCTCGGGCACCAGCAGCGGCGGCACCGCCAGATCGCCGACCCTGACCAGAGCGCGCCGGGCGGGCGGCACCGCGAGGGCGTCCTTGAGCGTGACGGTGCCGGTGACCTCGTCCAGGCTGTCGGTGTAGACCGGGAAGCGGGAGAGGCCGGTGGCCCGGGTGAGGTTGAGCACGTCGGCGGCGCTGGCGTCGCGCTGGAGGGCGGCGACGTCGATCCGCGGCGTCATCACCGACTCGGCGGTGAGGTCGCCGAGGCCGAGGGTGCGCACGAACAGGGTGGCTGACTCCTCGTCCATCACCCCGGCCCGGGCCGAGTGCCGGGCGAGTGAGCCCAGCTCGGCGGGGGTCCGGGCATGGCCCAGCTCCTCCTGCGGCTCGACGCCGAGGGCGCGGACGGTGCGGTCCGCCGAGCCGTTCAGGAAGCTGATCAGCGGGCGGCAGGCGTGCGAGAAGGCCATGTGCGGGGCGGCCACCGAGCGGGCCACCTGGAGCGGCCGGGAGATCGCCCAGTTCTTCGGGACGAGCTCGCCGATCACCATCTGCACCACGGTGGCCAGCAGCATGCCGACGATCACCGCGACGCCCCGGGCGGCCCCGTCGGGCAGGCCGACGGTGGTGAACACCGGCTTCAGCAGGACGGAGAGGGCCGGCTCGGCGAGCATGCCGACCACCAGCGAGGTGACGGTGATGCCGAGCTGCGCGCCGGAGAGTTCGAACGAGAGGTGCCGCACGGCGCGGACGACCCGGGCGGACCGGGCGTCGCCGGCCTCGGCGGAGCGCTCCACCGCACCCCGCTCCACGGTCACGAAGGCGAACTCGGCGGCCACGAACAGGCCGTTGGCGAGGATCAGCAGGAACGCCGCGAACAGCAGCAGCCAGGCGGTGATCACAATGCCGCCTGCCTTCCGATACCGGGAAGCCGGGCGGCGCGGGTACTACCGGACGGATCGTCCATGGACGGGGGGAGTCACTCCTCAAGTCGTTTCCGCGCAGGGCCCGCTGTCGGGCGGCGCCGGTCAAATGGCATGGCTTTGCCCTGCTTTTTACCAGCGTAGACGATACCCGTGCGACTGTCGGCCCCCCGTTCGGACCCGCCAGGGGGCGGCGCCGGGCGGACAGGGGGCGGCCCGGGCGGCGTAGGGGGCGGGTAGGGGCCGGGCGAGCCGGGGGTGGTCGGGGCGGCGGATCAGCGGCCGCGGCGCTCGACCAGGTCGCGCAGCGCCCGGGCGTCCGCGATCGCCTGCGCCTTGCCGAGCCCGGACTGGATGCCGACCACGGCCAGCGAGGTGCCGTCGGCCAGGTCGAGGGTCGCCCACGGGTCCCCCTGGCGGAAGTTGACCCGGACGATCTCGGCCCAGGCCAACCGGCGGCGGCGGACGAAGTTCACCACGGTGATGCCCTCGGTGTCGGCGCTCACCCGGGGCCGGGCCAGCATCAGGCCGACGCCGGCGAACAGCACGCCGCTGAGCACCATCATGAGCCGGTCGTTGAACTGCCAGCTCGCCGGGAGCGCGAGGGCGATCGCGACGAACATCACGACCAGCAGCACGCAGACCGGCAGCAGCACGGCCCGGGTGCGGCGCGGGGCCCAGGTGACGGGGAACTCGGCGGGGCTGGTCACGTGCGGTCTCCGGGGGGTCCAGGCGGGGCGGCACCGGCGGCCGGGTGCCGGCCGTCGACGAAAGGGCGGGGGCGCCGACCGGCGCCCCCGCCCCATTGAACCGCTGTTTAACTCCGCTGCTTCACGCGCGGGGCTGTCAGAGGCGGCAGGCGTGGATGTTCGTCACCAGGATCGCCCGGGCACCGATGCCCCAGAGGTCGTCCATGATCCGCTGGGCCTCCTTGCGGAGCACCATCGACCGGACGGCCACCCAGCCCTCGGTGTGCAGCGGGGAGACGGTCGGCGACTCCAGGCCGGGGGTCAGCGCGACGGCGGCGCCCACGTTCTCGGCACGGATGTCGTAGTCCATCAGCACGTAGCGACGGGCCACCAGCACGCCCTGGAGGCGGCGCAGGAACTGGTCGACGCCCGCGTCCTCCCCTGCGCCCTTCGGGCGGATCACCACGGCGTCCGAGACCAGGATCGGCTCGCCGAAGACCTCCAGCCCGGCGTTGCGCAGGCTGGTGCCGGTCTCCACCACGTCGGCGATCACATCGGCCACGCCCAGCTGCACCGCGGTCTCGACCGCGCCGTCCAGCTTGGTGACGGTGGCCTTGACCCCGTGGTCGGCCAGGTGCTGCTCGACCAGACCGGTGTACGAGGTGGCGATCCGCAGCCCCTCCAGGCCCTGCACGTCCTTCACGTCCACGCCCTCCGGGCGGGCGAAGCGGAAGGTGGAGCCGCCGAACCCGAGGGCCAGCACCTCCTCGGCGTTGGAGTGCGAGTCCAGCAGCAGGTCGCGGCCGGTGATGCCGACGTCCAGCCGGCCGGAGCCGACGTACACCGCGATGTCGCGCGGGCGCAGGAAGAAGAACTCGACCTCGTTGTTCGGGTCGACGAGCACGAGCTCCTTGGGATCCTTGCGCTGGCGGTAGCCGGCCTCATGGAGCATCTCCGCCGCGGGACCCGAGAGCGAACCCTTGTTGGGGACGGCGATGCGCAGCATGGAAGTCGGTTCCTTACCTGGTGGGGGTGGGGTGTGCTGTTCGGACCGGTTCAGAGGTACTTGTAGACGTCGTCGAGCGTCAGCCCACGGGCGACCATCATCACCTGAAGGTGGTACAGGAGCTGGGAGATCTCCTCGGCGGTCTGCTCGTCCGACTGGAACTCGGCGGCCATCCAGACCTCGGCGGCCTCCTCGACGACCTTCTTGCCGATCGCATGGACGCCCTGCTGGACGAGCTGCGCGGTACGGGAGGACGAGGGGTCGCCGGTGGCGGCCTTCTGCTGGAGCTCGGTGAAGAGCTCCTCGAATGTCTTCGAAGCCATGATGGACTCACCTTACGGCGTGCGGGCTTACAGGCGGTAAACGGTCCCGGACCGTGGACAGTCCGGTGGGCGGCCCCCGGGCCGGGCCGGGCGGGTATAAAAAAAAAACAACCCCCCACACCAACACCCCCACAGGGTTGGGGGGGGTGGGGGGGGATTA
>NZ_JBHWUI010000177.1:0-16138 GCF_042737525.1 Kitasatospora sp. NPDC059973
GGGCCGGGGCGGGGGCGGCGGGCGCCTCCGCGACCGGGGCCGGGGCGGCGGCCGGAGCGGCCTCGGCGGCCGGGGCCGCGGCGGGGACCGGCGCGCCGGAGCCGTCGTCGATGACCGCCAGCTCGGCGCCGACCTCGACGGTCTCGTCCTCGCCGACCTTGATCGAGGCCAGGATGCCCGAGGCCGGGGCCGGGATCTCGGTGTCGACCTTGTCGGTGGAGACCTCGAGCAGCGGCTCGTCGACCTCCACACGCTCACCCTCGGCCTTCAGCCAACGGGTGACGGTGCCCTCGGAAACGCTCTCGCCCAGCGCGGGCAGTGTTACTGAGACCGCCATGGTTTCAGCGACTCCTATCAAGTCTTGCGTACTGGAATGGGGGGAGTGGGGCGTGATCAGTCGTGCGCGTGCAGCGGCTTGCCGGCCAGCGCCAGGTGCGCCTCGCCCAGGGCCTCGGACTGGGTCGGGTGGGCGTGGATGAGCTGCGCGACCTCGGCCGGCAGAGCCTCCCAGTTGTAGATCAGCTGCGCCTCGCCGACCTGCTCGCCCATCCGGGCGCCGACCATGTGGACGCCGACCACGGCGCCGTCCTTGACCTGGACGAGCTTGATCTCGCCGGCGGTCTTCAGGATCTTGCTCTTGCCGTTGCCGGCCAGGTTGTACTTGAGGGTGACGACCTTCTCCTTGCCGTACAGCTCGACGGCCTTGGCCTCGGAGATGCCGACGGAGGCCACCTCGGGGTTGGAGTAGGTCACGCGCGGGACGCCGTCGTAGTCGATCGGCACGGCCTTGAGGCCGGCCACGCGCTCGGCGACCAGGATGCCCTCGGCGAAGCCCACGTGGGCCAGCTGCAGGGTCGGGACGAGGTCGCCGACGGCGGAGATGGTGGGCACGTTGGTGCGCATGTACTCGTCGACGAGCACGTAGCCGCGGTCCATCGCGACGCCGTTCTCCTCGTAGCCGAGGCCGGCCGAGACCGGGCCGCGGCCGATGGCCACGAGCAGCAGGTCGGCGTCGATCTGCTTGCCGTTCTCGGTGGAGACGCGCACGCCGGTCTCGGTGTACTCGACACCGGAGAAGCGGGCCTTCAGCTCGAACTTGATGCCGCGCTTGCGGAACGCGCGCTCCAGCAGCTTGGAGGAGTTCTCGTCCTCCAGCGGGACCAGGTGCGGCAGCGCCTCGACGATGGTGACGTCGACGCCGAAGGACTTCCAGACCGAGGCGAACTCGACGCCGATCACGCCGCCGCCGAGGATCACGGCGGACTTCGGGATGCGGTCGAGCTTGAGCGCGTGGTCCGAGGAGATCACGCGGTCGCCGTCGATGGTCAGGCCCGGCAGCGACTTCGGCACGGAGCCGGTGGCGAGGACGATGTGACGGCCCTCGACGCGCTGGCCGTTGACGTCCACCGAGGTCTGCGAGGAGAGCTTGCCCTCGCCCTGGATGAAGGTCACCTTGCGGGAGGCGACCAGGCCCTGCAGGCCCTTGTACAGGCCGGCGATGACGTCGTCCTTGTACTTGTGGACGCCGTTGATGTCGATGCCCTGGAAGGTGGCCAGAACGCCGAACTCGGCGGCCTCCTTCGTCTCGTCCGCGATCTCGGCGGCGTGCAGCAGTGCCTTGGTCGGGATGCAGCCGCGGTGCAGGCAGGTGCCGCCCAGCTCACCCTTCTCGACCAGGGCGACGCTCAGACCCAGCTGAGCGGCGCGGAGCGCCGCGGCGTAACCGCCGCTTCCGCCTCCGAGAATGACTACGTCGAAAACGGTGCTGGCGTCGTTCGCCACGTCACGTCCTCCATGCAATGGGGTGGGTCGCCGGGCCGGTCGCGGTCCGGTGGGTCGGAAGCCTTTGTGGGGCGCCCAGTCGTGCCGGAAATACATCTTCGCACTTGTTCACGGCAGCTGATGTCCGGGTCCACCCCAGGGGTGTCCCAAAGGGCGGTCACAGGGGCGGGAACAGCCCCGACCGAAGGGCATCATCGCAGCTCAACGCGGGCTTGACAGCGGCGGGAGCGGCCTTTGGCGCGGTCCGGCCCGCCCCCGGTTCCGCACTGTGGAACAAAGTTTCGCCCGCAGCGAACAGAGGTGCGGACGAGCCCCCGCCTTCTACTCGCAGGTAACAGCGCCGCGGGCGGGCGGACACCCGCCGGGGGCGGGCCGGCCCCGGGAACGCGGACGGGGTCCGGCGCGAGTGCGCGGGACCCCGTCCGTCCGAAGCCCGGATCAGGCCTTGTCGCCCGCCGCGGTCCGCTCGGCGAAGCGGACCAGGGTGCGCACCGCGCTCGCGGTGCCGCCCTTGGGGGTGTAGCCAAACGGCGCGCCCTCGTGGAAGGCGGGGCCGGCGATGTCCAGGTGGGCCCAGTCGATGCCCTCGGCCACGAACTCCTTGAGGAACAGGCCGGCCACCAGGCCGCCGCCCATCCGCTCGCCCATGTTCGCCAGGTCGGCGATGGTCGACTCGGTCATGCCCTTGCGCAGCTCGGCCGGCAGCGGCATCGGCCAGGACTGCTCGCCGGCCTCGCCCGCGACGGTGTGCAGGGTCTCGCGCAGCTCGTCGTTGTTGGCCATCACGCCGAAGGTGCGGCTGCCCAGCGCCAGCATCATCGCGCCGGTCAGCGTCGCCACGTCGACGATCACGTCCGGGTTCTCCTCGCCGGCGCGCACGATGGCGTCGGCCAGCACCAGGCGGCCCTCGGCGTCGGTGTTCAGCACCTCGACGGTCTTGCCGCCGTACATGCGCAGCACGTCACCCGGGCGGGTGGCGGTGCCCGACGGCATGTTCTCGGCCAGCGCCAGCCAGGCGGTGACGTTGACGGCGAGGCCCAGGCGCTTGGCGGAGACGACGGCGGCGAACACCGCGGCCGCGCCGGCCATGTCGCACTTCATGGTCTCGTTGTGGCCGGCCGGCTTCAGCGAGATGCCGCCCGAGTCGTAGGTGATGCCCTTGCCGACGAACGCCAGGCTCGCCTTGGCCTTCGGGTGGGTGTAGGCCACCTTCACCAGCCGCGGCGGGTTGGCCGAGCCGTTGCCGACGCCGAGCAGGCCGCCGAAGCCGCCCTTGAGCAGCGCCTTCTCGTCCAGCACCTCGACCTTGAGGCCGTGCTCCTTGCCGGCCGCCTGGGCGATCGCGGCGAAGCCCTTGGGGTTCAGGTCGTTCGGCGCGGTGTTCACCAGGTCGCGGGCGCGGTTCATCTCCTCGCCGAGGACGACGGCGCGTTCGACGGCGGCCTTGGCGTCCTTGCTGCCCTTGCGGACGGTCAGCAGCACGAGCTCGCCGACCGGCTCCTTGGCGCTGCCGTTGCCCTTGTAGGTGCCGAAGGAGTAGGCGCCGAGCAGGCCGCCCAGCGCGACCGCCTCGACCTCGTCGGCGGACTCGGCCGGCAGGGCCAGCGCGGCCTTCTTGCTGCCGCCCAGGGTGCGGGCGGCGACACCGGCGGCGCGGCGCAGCGTCTCCAGGCCGTAGCCGGCGTCGGCGGCCTCGCCGAGGCCGACCGCGAGCACGAGCGCGGCCTTCAGGCCGGCGGGGGAGGGGACCTTGACGGCCTCGCCCTCGGCGCCGGTCGCGCCCAGGGTGCTGAGGACCTCGGCCAGCTTGCCCTCGAACGCCTCGCTCACGGCCTCGGCGCCCGGCGCCAGCACGATGCCCTTCGGGCCCTTCGCCACACCGATCACCACGGCGTCCGCGCGCAGCGAGGCGGCGGAGGAGGTGCTCACAGACAATGCAGTCACGTAATGCGTCCTGTTCTATCGCGGTCCACGGCACCGGTCACGGCACGGCTGCCGCACCGGCGCAGCCCGGGGCCGCCACTGCGGGCCGTCCCGCCGGAGCGGGCCGGGTCCGGGGCCCCTGGCGCGTGCGTCCACCGGTCACGGCGGCCGCACACACCAGAAGCCCCGGCTCCTCGACGCGCGTCGGCCGGGCCGGACCTGCGACGGTGCAGGGCTGCGGTGCTCCACGCATGGTAGTCCGCATGCTGGGATCACGCGCCGCCCGGTGTCCCAACGCCGGGAGCGGGGGCCGGCGGCGGGTCTCAGCCCATCAGCGCGAGGGTGACCAGGGTGCCGGTCGCGGCGGTCTCCGCCATCGCGCCGAGGACGTCCCCGGTGATGCCGTCGAACCGGCGTACGCAGCGCCGCAGCAGCAGCCAGGAGCAGCCGAGGCCGACCGCAACGGCCAGCGGCAGCCGCAGGACTGACGAGCCGTCGAGCAGGCCGAGGGTGGCCAGCAGCAGCGCCGAGCCGGCCGTCGCCGCCACCGCCGCGGCCGGCGGCACGGTGCCGGCCACCATCGCGCCGAGCCCGCCCGGCCGGGCGGCCGGCACCGGGCGCAGGCAGCCCCAGCCGAGTGCGCACCGCGCGGCCGTCGCCGAGGCGAGCACCGCGAGCGCGCCGCCGGCCGGCGACGCGTCGAACCGGCCGGCCAGTGCGGCGATCTGGGCCAGCAGCACCAGCACCAGGGTCAGTACGCCGAACGGCCCGATGTCGGACTGCTTCATGATGCGCAGGGCGTCCTCGGCCGGTTTGCCGCTGCCCAGGCCGTCGGCGACGTCGGCCAGGCCGTCCAGATGCAGGCCCCGGGTCAGCGCGGCCAGTACGCCGACGGCGGTCACCGCGCCGAGCGGCCCGCCCGCGCGCCAGGCCACCAGCGCTCCCGCGCCCGCGGCCAGTGCCCCGAGCGTGAGGCCGACCACCGGGGCCGCCGTCATCGCCCGGCCCGCCGTGGGGCGGTCCCACCGCTCGACCCGCACCCGCAGCACGGAGAGCGTGCCGAACGCGAACCGCAGCCCCTCACCCCACCGGGCCGGCTCCCGTGCCGAAGCGTCCTGCATGGCCCGCCGTTCCTCGCATCCGTACCGTGGTGCGCCGCGCACCGCGACGACCCGCCCCCGTCCGGGCCCCGGGTGGTCAGACCCGGCCGAGCAGCTCCGCGGCCGAGGGCAGCTTCGGCTGCTCCTTGGGGGCCGCCGGGGTGGCCGGGGCGGGCGCGTGCTCGGCCAGGGCGTCCGCCGCGGCCTGCAGCAGCGGCAGCGCCATCAGCGCGCCGACGCCCTCGCCCATGGTGATCTCCTGCTCCTGCAGGGGCGTCAGGGTCAGCCGGTCGTAGGCCTTGGCCTGGGCCGGCTCGCCGGTGGACTGCCCGGCCCGCCACCACTCCGGCGCCCGGAACGCGATCCGCTGCGCGACCAGCGCGCAGGCCGCCGAGACCACACCGTCCAGCACCACCGGGAGCTTGCGGACCGCGGCCTGCAGCAGGAAGCCGGTGATCGCCGCGAAGTCGGCACCGCCGGTGGCGCCGAGCAGCGCCAACTGGTCGCCCAGCACCGGCCGGGCCCGCCGCAGCGAGTCCCGGACGGTCGCGCACTTGACCATCCACACCCGGTCGTCGACGCCCGAGCCGCGCCCGGTCACCGCGGCCGCGTCGGTGCCGCAGAGCGCGCCGACCAGGACGGCCGCCACGGTGGTCGCGCCGACCCCGAGGTCACCCAGGACGATCAGGTCCGTCCCGGCGTCGGCCTCCTCGTCGGCGACGGCCATCCCGGCCCGGAAGGCCTTGACCGTCTCCTCGGGGCTCAGCGCGTCCTCGACGTCGACCCGGCCGGAGCCGCGCCGCACCCGGTGCGCGACGACCTCGTCCGGGAAGTCGGAGGGGTCCGCGTCCACCGCGACGTCCACCACCCGCACCTCGGCGCCGAAGCGCCGGGCGAGCAGGGCGACCGGCGCGGTGCCGTCCAGCACCGCCCGCACCCGGGCGGCCGTGCCGCCCCGCGCGGGCAGCCGGGACACCCCGAGGGCCGCCACCCCGTGGTCGGCGGCGAACAGCAGCACCTTGGGCGCCGACAGCGGCCGCACCGGGGAGCGGCCCTGTACGGACGACAGCCAACTGCCCAGCTCCTCCAGCCGGCCGAGGCCGCCGCGCGGGCGGTCCAGCGCCTGCCAGCGCTCTTCGGCGGCCCGCCGGGCGCTCTCGTCGGGGCGCTCGACGAGCGAGGAGAACGTATCGAGATCCACGGTCGTGTCCATCGATCGGAAGGCTACACGCCGCGGGTGTTCAGCCCGCGGCGGGCTTGACCGTCAGAACCTGCCCCGCCACGACGAGCAGCACACGCTCCGAGGCGTCGGCCACCGCCATGTTCAGCCGGCCCAGGGTGTCGCGGAACCGGCGGCCCGAGGCGGTGGCCGGGACGACGCCCATGCCCACCTCGTTGCTGACCGCGACCACCGGGCGCCGGGTCGCCGCCCAGGCCCGGGCGAGCTCCTCGCAGCGCCGCTGGACGGCCGCCTCGCCGCCGTCCGCCCAGACCGCGTCGTCCCAGGCGCCGCACTCGTCCATCACCGCGGTCAGCCAGAGCGCCAGACAGTCGATCAGCACCGGCGCCGGGTCGGCGCTGTCGGCCAGGACCGCCGCCAGGTCGCAGGTCTCGGCGGTGCGCCAGCTCGCCGGCCGCCGGTCGCGGTGCAGCGCCACCCGCTGGGCCCACTCGGTGTCACCGTCCCGGGCGCCGCCGGTGGCCACGTACAGCACGTCCGGGTACCGGGCGAGCAACTGCTCGGCCCTGGTGGACTTTCCGGAGCGGGCGCCGCCGAGGAGCAGGGTGCGGGGGAGTGCGGGGTGGGCTGCCATGCCGTCCATCCTGCCAAGGCGGTGGCGCCCCGCCCCGCGCGGGCCCGGCCCGGCCGGCCGGGGAGCCGCGACCCGGCCGACAACGCGGCCCCGGTCAGGCATACGGAAGATCGGGCCGGGCAGGCTAAGGTGCGCGCAGCAGGCAGCGCACAGGTCGTCAGTGGGAGGAACCGGGCATGGTCTGGACGTGGCGGTACGAGAAGGCGGACGGCACCGTGGTGGCCCCGAGCGGCGGCCAGGAGGAGGAGTTCGCCGGTCAGGGGGACGCCGAGACCTGGATCGGGGAGAGCTGGAAGCAGCTGGCCGAGGACGGCGTGGACACCGCGGTCCTGCTCGATGACGGCCGGGAGATCTACTCGATGAGCCTGCACGAGGCCTGAGCCCGCCCGCACGCCTTCGGGAGCGGCCGCTACTTGGCCCCGAAGACGTGCAGCAGCGCGGCGACCTGCCGGTACGGGTCGGTGCGGCCGGCCCGCTCCTCGGCCTCCAGCAGCTGGGCCAGCTGCCGGCCGTCCACCGGCGGCGCCGCGTCGTCGGGCGCGCTGTCGGTGAAGACCCGCACGCCGTACCAGTGCCGCAGCGGCACGGACACCTCGGAGAGGGTGACGGCGAGGTCGGCGAGCCGGTCGGCCCGGGCGGCCAGCCCGAGCCGGTTGTAGTAGCGGTCGCTCTCGAAGGCGTGCAGGGCGGCCCGCCAGTCCCCGGCGGCGGCGGGCCGCAGGGCCAGCGCGTCACGGTTGCGGACCAGCAGCGAGAGCAGTCCGCCCGGGGCCAGCAGCCGGGCCAGCGAGGCGATCATCGGATCCGGGTCCGGCAGGTACATCAAGACGCCGTGGCAGAGCACCACGTCGAAGCTGCGCGGCCCGAACCAGCGCCCGCACTGGTGGCCGTCGCCGCTGAGCAGCTGCATCCGGCCGCGGACCTCGGGCGGCTCCTCGGCGAGCGCCCCCTGGGCGACGCCGAGCGCGACCGGGTCGGAGTCGATCCCGGTGACGTAGTGGCCGTCCCGCGCCAGCCGCAGGGCCTGGGTGCCCTGGCCGCAGCCGATGTCGAGGACGCGCTGTTCGGCGCGGCCGGTCAGCTGCTCGGCGAGCTGGCGGGCGACCAGCTCCTGCCGGACGAGGTTGCGCAGGCTGCCGAGGCGGTCCAGCCACGGGCCGGTGCCGCCGGCGAAGGAACCGCTGCGCGAGGGCAGCCGGCGCTCCTGGGCGAGCCGGTCGTGGCCGCCGTCACCCTGGCCCGGAAGCGCGTACAGGCCGGGCCCCTCCCAGGAGGGAGGGGCCCAGCCGGAGTCCACCGGTTCGGCGGTCAGGGCTTCTCTCCGCGCCGCACCTGCGGCTTGGGCAGGCGCAGCCGGCGCATCTGCAGGATGCGCATCAGGCCGTAGGCGACCGCGCCACGGGTGTTCTGGCCCGCGAACCGCTCGGTGAGCGACTTGCGCAGACCGAACCCGAGGCGGACGAAGTCCAGCACCACCAGCACGAAGAAGGCCAGGAAGAGCAGGGTGGAGAGCAGCTGGAGGGCCGGCACCTTGACGATGCTGAGCACCAGGATGACCACGGCGGCGGGCAGGAAGAACTCGGCCAGCGACCAGCGGGCGTCCACGTAGTCGCGGGTGAACTTGCGCACCGGGCCCTTGTCACGGGCCGGCAGGTGCCGCTCGTCGCCCTCCAGCAGCGCGGTGCGCTGCTTCTCGCGCTCGCTGCGCATGCGCTCGCGCGCCTGGCGGGAGGCCTCCTTGCGGTCCTTGGGTACGGTCACCCTGGTCCGCCGGTGGGCCTCGGCCTCACTGCGCTTGGGCGTCGGCCGGCCCTTCTTCGCCTGCGGATCGCGGGTCTGGGTCGTCTCGTCCTGCTTCTCCAGCACGGCGGCGGAGGCAGCGGCATCATCTGAACGGCGTCGGAACACACCCCCAGCGTACGGGGTGCGCGACCGCTTCCACGGGTGTCCTCGGACCCAAACGCATATCGATCGCGCCGGTCCGGGCCCCCGGCCGGGTTTCCGGGGGTCTTCCCGTAGGGGATCACCGCTTCGGACGATGGGTGGGATGAGGGGCGGATCCACCCCGGGGATGAGGCCCGGGAGGGGGACGCTGTAGCAGTCTTGTTGCAGGCAGGTGCACTGCGGCGAAGGGCTCGCTGCACATACACTCGTCGTGTCTGGTAACGAGATTAAGACCGCAGGCCGGAGAAGGGGGCACCCGAGGCCCATGAGCGACGGAATCATGAAGCGTATGGGGTTGATCTTCCGCTCCAAGGCGAACAAGGCCTTGGACCGGGCGGAGGATCCCCGTGAGACGCTCGACTATTCGTACCAGAAGCAGCTTGAGCTGCTGCAGAAGGTGCGTCGCGGTGTCGCGGACGTGGCCACCTCGCGCAAGCGCCTGGAGCTCCAGCTGACCCAGCTGCAGCAGCAGTCCGCCAAGTACGAGGACCAGGGCCGCAAGGCCCTCTCGCTCGGCCGGGAGGACCTCGCGCGCGAGGCCCTGACCCGCAAGTCGAACATGCAGTCCCAGATCACCGACCTGGAGACGCAGTACCAGCAGCTCCAGGCCGAGGAGGAGAAGCTCACGCTCGCCTCCCAGCGGCTGCAGGCCAAGGTCGACGCCTTCCGCACCAAGAAGGAGACGATCAAGGCCACCTACACCGCGGCCCAGGCGCAGACCCGGATCGCCGAGTCCTTCTCCGGCATCTCGGAGGAGATGGGCGACGTCGGTCTGGCGATCCAGCGGGCCGAGGACAAGACCGCCCAGATGCAGGCCCGGGCCGGTGCGATCGACGAGCTGCTGGCCTCCGGCGCGCTCGACGACGCCAGCGGTCTCGGCCGCAAGGACGACATCGAGGCCGAGCTGGAGCGGGTCGCCGGCGGTTCGGACGTCGAGCTGGAGCTGGCCCGGATGAAGGCCGAGCTGACGGGCGGCTCGCCGGCCTCCGGTCCGCAGGCCATCGAGCCGGGCAAGGGACAGCCGCAGGACGCCCAGCCGGACTCCCCGCGGATCAACTACAACAAGTGACCTGAGCTTCACCCCACGAACCAGGGAGACGCACGGCATGATCATGAGGGTCATGGGGGAGGGCCAGTTCGAGGTGGGCGACGCCCATCTGAACCGGCTGAACGAGCTGGACGACGAGCTCGTCACCGCACTGGACTCGGGGGACGAAGAGCATTTCCGCCGAGCGCTCGGGGAGCTGCTGGGCGCCGTCAAGGAGTTCGGCACCCCGCTGCCGGACGCCTCGCTGGAGCCCTCCGACCTGATCCTCCCGGCTGCCGACTCGACGATCGACCAGGTCAGGGAGCTGCTGCGGGCCGAGGGTGACGGCCTGATCCCCGGATTGCCCGAGTAGCGGACGTCTCGCGCCAGACGAAAGGGCGGGCTCCTCCAGTGCGGAGGAGCCCGCCCTTCGGCGTGCGGTGGCTACGGCAGGGCGAGCATCCGGTCCAGCGCCGCCTTGGCGTGCTTCTCGGTCTCCGGGTCGACCCGGATCACGTTCGGCACCCGGCCCTCGACCAGCGACTCCAGTGTCCAGACCAGGTGCGGCAGGTCGATCCGGTTCATCGTGGAGCAGAAGCAGACCGCCCGGTCCAGGAAGACGATCTCCTTGTCCGGGTGCGCCTTGGCGAGCCGGCGGACCAGGTTCAGCTCGGTGCCGATGGCCCACTTGGAGCCGGGCTCGGCGGCGTCCAGCGCCTTGATGATGTACTCGGTCGAGCCCACCATGTCGGCGGCCGCGACGACCTCGTGCTTGCACTCGGGGTGCACCAGCACGGTCACGCCGGGGATGCGCTCGCGGACGTCGTTGACCGAGTCCAGCGAGAACCGGCCGTGCACCGAGCAGTGGCCGCGCCAGAGGATCATCTTGGCGTTCCGCAGCTGCTCGGCGGTCAGGCCGCCGTTGGGCTTGTGCGGGTTGTAGAGCACGCAGTCGTCCAGCGAGAAGCCCATCTCGCGCACCGCGGTGTTGCGGCCCAGGTGCTGGTCGGGCAGGAAGAGCACCTTCTGCCCCTGCTCGAAGGCCCACTCCAGGGCCCGCTTCGCGTTGGACGAGGTGCAGATGGTGCCGCCGTGCCTGCCGGTGAAGGCCTTGATGTCGGCGGAGGAGTTCATGTACGAGACCGGGACGGTGACGTCGGCTATGCCGGCGTCGGTCAGGACGTCCCAGCACTCGGCGACCTGCTCGGCGGTGGCCATGTCGGCCATCGAACAGCCGGCCGCGAGGTCCGGCAGGACGACCTGCTGGGCGTCGCCGGTGAGGATGTCCGCGGACTCGGCCATGAAGTGCACGCCGCAGAAGACGATGTACTCGGCCTCCGGGCGGGCGGCCGCGTCGCGCGCGAGCTTGAAGGAGTCGCCGGTGACATCGGCGAACTCGATCACCTCGTCGCGCTGGTAGTGGTGGCCCAGGATGAAGACGCGATCCCCGAGCGCCTCCTTCGCGGCCCGCGCACGGGCGACGAGGTCCGGGTCGGAGGCGGCGGGAAGGTCGCCGGGGCACTCGACGCCGCGCTCGCTGTTCGGGTCGGCCTCACGGCCGAGCAGCAGCAGAGCGAGCGGCGTCGGAGTGGGGTCGACGCCGTAGGTCTCGGTGATGGTGGTGGTCACGGGCGGGTGCCCTTCTGTGCGGCCGATCAGTCGGTGCAGCCTTCTCGTCTATCTGACGCTATCTATGATAACCGCTTAGCGTCAGACTGACGATGGCCATTCTGTCGATGTGACGAGAACCGCTTCCCGCTTCGGGCCCGTTCGGTGGCGCCGGAAGCACGATAGGGGGCGGTTCGGCGTGGCCGAACCGGTATCCGGGCCCGGCCGGGTTTGGCTGGGTCCATGAAGGCAATCGCGATCCGCCGCTACGGCGGCCCCGAGGTGGTGGAGTACACCGACCTCCCGGACCCCAAGGTCGGGCCGGACTCGGTACTGGTGGAGGTCAGGGCGGCCGGGGTGAACCCGGTGGACTGGAGGGTCCGGGACGGCGCCCTGGACGGCCTGCTGGACGTCCACTTCCCCCTGGTGATGGGCTGGGACGCGGCCGGGGTGGTCCGGGCGGTCGGCGGCGGGGTGACCGAGTTCGCCCCCGGCGACGAGGTCTACGGCTACGTGCGCAAGGACTCCGTCGAGCACGGGACCTACGCCGAGCTGGTCGCCGCCCCCGTCCGCACGCTGGCCCGCCGGCCCGCGGCCCTGGACTGGGCGCAAAGCGGCGGCCTGCCGCTGGCCGGCCTGACCGCCCTCCAGGGCCTGCGGGCGCTGCGGGTGGCCCCGGGCGACACCGTGCTGGTGCACGCCGCGGCCGGCGGCGTCGGCCACCTGGCCGTGCAGATCGCCAAGGCGTTCGGGGCCCGGGTGATCGGCACCGCGGGCGAGCGCAACCACGACTACCTGCGCGGCCTCGGCGCCGAGCCGGTGGCCCACGGCGAGGGCCTGGCCGAGCGGGTCCGGGCCCTGGCGCCCGGCGGGGTGGACGCCGCCCTCGACCTGGTCGGCGGCGGGGCCGTCGAGGTCTCGGCCGCCCTGGTCGCGGACCCGTCCCGGATCGCCTCGGTCACGGACTACCGGGTGAAGGCGCTCGGCGGCCACTACGTCTGGGTCCGCCCCGACGCCGCCGGGCTGGCGGAGCTGGCTGCGCTCGCCGACGACGGGCGGCTCACCGTCACCGTCGCCTCCACCTTCCCGCTCGCGCAGGCCGGCTCCGCCCAGGCGCTCAGCGCGGAGGGCCGCACCCGGGGGAAGATCGTGCTCCTGGTGGACTGAGAACGGTCCGCGAGCCGTCATCTGCCAGCGGTGGACTCGGTCCTGTCATCCGCCAGAATGGTGCAGAACCGTTTCGGCGGCCGCCGTCCCGCCGACCCCCGTACGACCCGTGGAGCCCCGCACCGATGACCAGCAGTCGAGCACACGAGACGGTCGGGGCGACCCTCGACGAGACCGACCGTCTCCTGCTCGCCCGGCTGGGCAGCGACGGCCGGGCCTCCTACGCCGAGATCGGCGTGCAGGTGAACCTCTCCGCCACCGCCGTCCGCCGCCGGATCGACCGGCTGCGGGCGCGCGGGGTGGTCCGCGGCTTCACCGTCGTCCTCGACCCCTCGGTGCTCGGCTGGCAGACCGAGGCCTTCGTCGAGGTGTACTGCCGGGAGCGGACCGCCCCGGAGGAGATCCTGGCGAGCCTGCGCCAGTTCCCCGAGGTGGTCGCGGCCTGGACGGTCACCGGCGACCCGGACGCCCTGGTCCACCTGCGGGCCTCCGACACCCGGCACCTGGAGGCCGTGATCGAGCGGATCCGGCGGGAGCCCGGCGTCCAGCGCAGCCGCTCCTCGGTCGTGCTCTCCCAGCTCATCGGCTGAATCCGAACGGCCCAGTCCGCTCCCTCCGGGGGCCGGCGCGGCCGCCCCCCGGGGCCGCCCGGCGGCCTGCGCAGGAATCCTGCGCGGGCCCCGGCCAAGACGCTCGAATCCTGCCTGACCAGCCGCGTTCGGACGCGCGGCGGGGGCACGGTGCTGCCTAGGCTGATCACATCCGGCGGAGCGGTGAGACGTCCCGCGCCGCCGGACCTCCCCCGACACCCCCACAGCCGAGAGGGACCCCCGTGTCCGCAGCACCCGACCGCATGCACCGGCCCGACAACGAGCTGGTCGACCTGGTTTTCGACTACATGCGGGAGCGGCTGCAGTACGACCCCGTTCCGCTCGACCACCCCGGTGACGGCGAGCACCTGCGCACCCAGCTGGCCGGTCTGCTCAACGCGGACGGCAACAACCCGGCCGACGTGCTGAAGCTCTACGACCACGAGCTCTCCCGCGCGGTGATCTCCGCCGACAGCCCGCGCTACCTCTCGTTCATCCCGTGCGCGCCGACCAAGGCCGCGCTGCTCTTCGACATGGTCGTCTCCTGCGCCTCGCTGCAGGGCATCTCCTGGCTGGAGGCGGCCGGCGCCATCGCCGCCGAGAACCAGGTGCTGCGCCTGATCGCGGACCGGGCCGGGATGCCCGAGTCGGCCGGCGGCACCTTCGTCTCCGGCGGTTCGGCCGGCAACCTCTCCGCGCTGGTCGTCGCCCGCGACACCGCCCGCCGCCGGCTCGGTGTCGGCCCGGAGGCCCGGCTGCGGATCGCCGTCGCCGACCAGGTGCACTCCTCGGTCAAGAACACCTTCAACATCATCGGCGTGGAGGCCTTCAAGGTCCCCACCGTCGACCGCCGCTTCACCGGCGAGGCGCTGCGCGCCGCCCTGGCCGCCGACCCGAACCCGGAGACGGTGATCGCCGTCGTCGGGACGGCCGGCACCACCAACGAGGGCATCATCGACGACCTCCAGGGCCTCTCCGAGGTGGCCCGCGAGCGCGGCCTCTGGTTCCACGTGGACGGCGCCTACGGCGGCGCGGGCCTCTTCGCCCCCTCCGTCCGGGCCCGCTACGACGGCATCGAGCACGCCGACTCCTTCGTGGTGGACCCGCACAAGTGGCTGTTCGCCCCGTTCGACTGCGCCGCGCTGATCTACCGCAACCCGCAGCTCGCCCGCGCCGTGCACACCCAGGACGCCTCCTACCTGGACGTGCTGCACACCGAGGGCGACGAGTGGAACCCCACCGACTACGCCTACCACCTGACCCGGCGCGCCCGCGGCCTGCCGCTCTGGTTCTCGCTGGCCGTGCACGGCACCCAGGCCTACACCGATGCCATCGAGACCGGCCTCACCCTGGCCCGGGACACCGCGCGGCTGATCCGCGACACCGAGCACCTGGAGCTGCTGTTCGACCCGCAGCTCTCGGCGGTCTGCTTCCGCCGCAAGGGCTGGACCAACGACGACTACTACCGCTGGTCGCAGCAGCTGCTCGCGGACCAGATCGGCTTCGTCACCCCGACCGGCTGGGACGGCGAGACGGTCGCCCGCTTCGCCTTCCTGCACCCGGGCACCACGATGGCGATGGTCCGGGAGATCCTGGACACCATGGTCTGAGCCCCCGCGGCCGACCGCGCGAACGCCCCGACCCCCTGCCGGCCGACCGGCGGGGGGCCGTCGCGTCACAGCAGCGCGCCGTCGGGCAGGTACGGCGCCGGCGGGCGCATCCCGCGCAGGCCCAGGAAGCCCACGGTCCGCGGGCTCAGCCCGACCTCCAGGCCGACGTCCAGCGCCCACTCCTGCTCGGCGGTCAGGTGCCCCACGTGGGCGTCCACGCCGTCCGGCACCCGCGCCAGCGCCTCGCGCAGCAGCCGGGCGGCGATCCGCTTCGAGGTCGCGGCCAGCAGCCGCACCTCGCCGCCGTCGCGGTAGCAGTAGCCGCTGCCGGCCAGCGCGTCGGCGATCAGTAGCTCCTCGCAGTGGCCCAGCATCAGTTCGTGGTCCGGCCCGTGCGCCGCGCCGCGCAGCCGGCGGTCCACCGAGTCCAGCAGGTGCCGGTGGCTGGCGTTGCCGGGGTGCACCGGGATGTCACCGGGGTCGAGCAGCCCGGCCCGGTCCACCCGGCCGGTCAGCGCCATCGCCGGGTGCAGGGTGAACCCGGCGAGCCGGTACCGGCGGGCCGCCGCCGGGGACGGCGGGACGCAGAGCATCCCGCGCAGGCAGCCGCGCCCGTACGCGGCGGCCCGCTCCAGCAGCAGCCGGCCGAGGCCGTGCCCCTGCGCCTCGGGCCGCACCACGAGCAGCGCCAGGATCCAGAGGCCCTCGCGGCGCAGCGACAGCACCGCGCCGACCGGTTCGCCGTCGCTCTCCGCCAGCCAGCAGCCCTGCGGGTCGGTCCGGACGAGGTGTCTGGTCCTGGCCAGCCGGCCCACCGGGGGCCCGTCCTGCGGGGCCGGGCCGGCGCTGTCGGCGAGCGGCGCGAACGAGGCGCGGGCGATGTGCTGGACGGCCTCCGCGTCGGCGGCGGTGTCCTGGACCAGGCGCAGGATCATGCCCACCATCCTGGCCGTCGCACCGGTCGCCCGGGGCCGGTTCCGCCGGATCCGCGGTCGGGGCGGTGTCCGAGCCGCGCCGGTTGTGCGAGCATGGGGAGCGTAGGGGAGCGGGTGGTACACCCGGCCCACGAAATTCCGCCGCTGAAAGTCGCCGAAATTACACCGCCGTCCGGGAAATGAATCCGGACGGCCGTTGGTTGGCACTGGCGGCAGACCGTCGTCAAGACCGGGAGAAAGCAGATGACCGTCCAGGACGAGACCACCGTCGAGAGTGGCATCCTCCTTACCGATGCCGCCGCGGCCAAGGTCAAGGGCCTGCTGGAGCAGGAGGGCCGCGACGACCTTGCGCTTCGCGTCGCCGTCCAGCCCGGTGGTTGCTCCGGCCTGCGTTACCAGCTGTTCTTCGACGAGCGCTCGCTCGACGGCGACGTGCTCAAGGACTTCAACGGTGTCAAGGTCGTCACCGACCGGATGAGTGCCCCGTACCTCGGCGGCGCCACCGTCGACTTCGTGGACACCATCGAGAAGCAGGGCTTCACGATCGACAACCCGAACGCCACGGGCTCCTGCGCCTGCGGCGACTCGTTCAGCTAGTCGGCAGACGGCGAGGGCGGCCCCGGATTCTCCGGGGCCGC
>NZ_JBHWUI010000178.1:0-15975 GCF_042737525.1 Kitasatospora sp. NPDC059973
ATGACGACGGCCTTGGCGCCCGTGTTCTGGAAGACCTGGACGTTGGCGACCAGCTTGGTGACGTCGTTCTGCGAGTTGCTCACCGGCAGGGTGTTGAGGCCCTGGGCGGTGGCGTCCTGCTTGACGTACTGCGCGTAGGAGTTCCAGAAGTCGGAGTCCGCACGCGGCAGGTCGATCCCGAGTGCGGGCTTGCCGCCGGCGGCGGAGTCCGACGCGCTGCCGCGGTTGCAGGCCGTGGCGGCCCCCGCCAGGACGATCACGGCGGCGGCCGTGGCCGCGATTCTGGAGGAGCGAGGCTTCATGGTGCTGATCTCCTTGGCTGGGATGTCCGGCTCCCCCGCGGGGGCAGGGAGCCGGTGTGGTGGGAGGCCGGGAGGCCCGTCTCCGGGTGGTGAAGCGGGGGTGGTTGAGCCGGATCTCCCTTCCCGGCCGTCATCCAGGAGGGAGGCCATGGATGCGGCGGTCGTGACAGGCGCGCCGGATCGTGCTCGCACTCCTCGAAGTCATCGGATGGATTGCGATCACGAGGACCATACGAGGTTGGCACCTGACTGACAATAGGGATACCTCGGACGAATCTCAACCGTAACGTGCGGGCTCCCGTCCCGGGTTGCCGGGAGTTCCTGTCCCGGTTCTGAGCTGGAGATTTGATGAACAGTGAGGAGACATGTGGCTCCCGGTCCCCGGTGGGTGCCGACAGACATCGGAGGACTTCTTGCGGTGCGTGGCCGGCACTCGTATGGTCAGGGCGTCACGGATACATCCGATGTGTTGGCCTGGTGAAGAGTCCCGGCCCGCAGACCTTAGGACGGGAGTCAGAGCGTGAAGCTACTGCGGATCGGACCGGCGGGAGGCGAGGTTCCGGCGGTCCTCGGCGATGACGGCCGGGTCTTCGACGTCTCGGGCCTGACCGGTGACATCGACGGGGCGTTCCTCGCCTCGGACGGGACCGAGGGCGTCCGCGCCGCCCTGGCCGCCGGAGAGCTTCCCCCGATCGACCCGGCCGGCCTGCGGATCGGCGCACCCGTCGCTCGGCCGGGCAAGGTCGTCTGCATCGGCCTCAACTACCGCGACCACGCCGAGGAGACCGGCGCC
This sequence comes from Kitasatospora sp. NPDC059973, assembly GCF_042737525.1. Taxonomy (NCBI): domain Bacteria; kingdom Bacillati; phylum Actinomycetota; class Actinomycetes; order Kitasatosporales; family Streptomycetaceae; genus Kitasatospora; species Kitasatospora sp. NPDC059973. The sequence goes on from NZ_JBHWUI010000178.1 coordinate 1,096, forward strand.
GCCGTCCCCACCCGGCCGGTGGTCTTCATGAAGGACCCGTCCACCGTGGTCGGCCCCCACGACCGGGTGCTGATCCCGCGCGGCTCGGCCAAGACGGACTGGGAGGTCGAACTCGCGGTCGTGATCGGCCGCGAGGCCCGCTACCTGGACTCGCCCCAGCGGGCCCTCGCCCATGTCGCGGGCTACGCGATCAGCAACGACGTGTCCGAGCGGGAGTTCCAGTTGGAGTACTCCGGGCAGTGGGACCTCGGCAAGTCCTGCGAGACCTTCAACCCGCTCGGCCCCTGGCTGGTCACCCCGGACGAGGCCGGCGACGTGCGGGCGCTAGGCCTTCGTCTGGCCGTCAACGGCGAGACCCGCCAGGACGGCAACACCAGGGACATGGTCTTCGACGTCCCGTACCTGGTCTGGTACCTCAGCCAGTACATGGTGCTGCGCCCCGGAGACGTCATCAACACCGGCACCCCGGCTGGCGTGGCCCTGGGCTTGCCCGGCACCCCCTACCTGCGCGCCGGCGACGCGGTCGAGCTGTCCATTGACGGCCTCGGCACCCAGCGCCAGACGTTCGCCAACGCGTGAAAGGCACCACGTTGTCCGCAACCACACCGCGGATCACCGCCGTCGACACCTACGACATCCGCTTCCCCACCTCGCGGGAGCTGGACGGGTCCGACGCCATGAATCCCGATCCCGACTACTCCGCCGCCTACGTCGTCCTGCGCACCTCCGACGGCGAGCCCGAGGGGCACGGGTTCACCTTCACCATCGGCCGCGGCAACGACGTCCAGGTCGCCGCCATCGACGCGCTGCGCCCGCACGTCGTCGGACGTTCCGTCGCCGAGCTGTGCGCCGACCCCGGCTCCCTCTCCCGCGACCTGATCGGCGACAGCCAGCTGCGCTGGCTCGGCCCCGAGAAGGGCGTGATGCACATGGCCGTCGGAGCCGTCCTCAACGCCGTCTGGGACCTCGCCGCCAAGCGCGCGGGCAAGCCGCTGTGGCAGCTGCTGGCCGACGCCGACCCCGAGTGGCTGGTGTCCCAGGTCGACTTCCGCTACATCGCCGACGCGCTGACGCCCGACGAGGCCCTCGAACTGCTGCGCAAGGGCAGACAGGGCGCCGCCGACCGTTCCCGGCACCTGCGGGAGGTCGGCTACCCCGCCTACACCACCTCGCCCGGCTGGCTGGGCTACAGCGACGAGAAGCTCACCCGCCTCGCCGCGCAGGCGGTGGCCGACGGCTTCACCCAGATCAAGCTGAAGGTCGGCGCCGACCTGGAGGACGACATCCGCCGCTGCCGCGTCGCCCGCGAGGCCGTCGGCCCGCGCATCCGGATGGCGATCGACGCCAACCAGCGCTGGAACGTGGCCGAGGCGATCGAGTGGACGAGCGCTCTTGCCGCGTTCGACCCCTACTGGATCGAGGAGCCCACCAGTCCCGACGACGTCCTCGGCCACGCCGCCATCCGGCGCGGTGTCCACCCGATCAAGGTCGCCACCGGCGAGCACGTGCAGAACCGGATCGTCTTCAAGCAACTGCTCCAGGCCGGTGCCATCGACGTCCTCCAGCTGGACTCGGCCCGGGTGGCCGGCGTCAACGAGAACCTCGCCATCCTGCTGCTCGCCGCCAGGTTCGACGTCCCGGTCTGCCCGCACGCCGGCGGGGTGGGCCTGTGCGAACTCGTCCAGCACCTGTCGATGTTCGACTACGTCGCGCTCTCCGGCACCACCGAGGACCGGGTGATCGAGTTCGTCGACCACTTGCACCAGCACTTCCTCGACCCGGTGGTCATCGACAACGGCCACTACCGGGCGCCCACCGCGCCCGGGTTCTCCGCCGAGATGGACCAGGCCGCCATCGACACCTACCGCTACCCAGACGGCGCTTTCTGGGCAGCCGACCTGGCCGGCGGCGGCAAGGAGGAGCTTTCATGAGGACCGACCTCGACGGGCTCACCGCCCTGGTCACCGGCGGCGCCTCCGGCATCGGCCTGGCCACCGCCCGACTGCTCGGCGAACGCGGTGCGGACGTCGCCGTCCTCGACCTCGACCCGAGTGGTGTCCACACCCCGCTGCGCGGCTTCACCGCCGACGTCGCCGACGACCACTCCGTACGCGCGGCCGTCCAGGCGGCGGCCGAGGCACTCGGCGGGATCGACATCCTGGTCAACAACGCCGGCATCGGCGCCGCCGGAACCGTGGAGGACAACCCGGACGAGCAGTGGCACCGCGTCCTGGACGTCAACGTGCTCGGCATCGTCCGCACCACCCGCGCCGCCCTGCCGTACCTGCGCCGCTCCGCCTCCGCCTCGGTGGTCAACACCTGCTCGATCGCCGCCACGGCCGGACTGCCGCAGCGCGCGCTGTACTCGGCGAGCAAGGGCGCCGTCCTCTCGCTCACCCTGGCCATGGCCGCCGACCACGTCCGCGAGGGCATCCGGGTCAACTGCGTCAACCCGGGCACCGTCGACACCCCCTGGGTCGGCCGGCTGCTCGACGCCGCCGACGACCCGGCCGCCGAACGCGCCGCACTGAACGCCCGCCAGCCCACCGGGCGGCTGGTCACCGCCGAGGAGGTCGCCGCGGCCATCGCCTACCTCGCCTCCCCGGCCGCCGCGAGTGTCACCGGCACCGCTCTCGCGGTCGACGGCGGCATGGCCGGTCTGCGTCTGCGACCGGAGCCGCGCCCGTGAAGCCGCGCCGCAACCCGCTCGGCCGCAGCACGGCCCGGGTCACCGCACTCGCCTTCGGCGCCGCCGGCATCGGCAACCTGTTCACCCCGGTCACCGACGAGCAGGCCGAACAGGCCGTCACCGCCGCCTGGGAGTCCGCCGTACGGTACTTCGACACCGCCCCGCACTACGGCCTGGGCCTGTCCGAGCGACGACTCGGCGAGGCCCTGCGGGCGTTCCCCCGGGAGCAGTACACGATCTCCACGAAGGTCGGACGCCTGCTGGAGCCGGCCCCCTCCGGCGGCGGCGACGACCTGGCCCACGGCTTCGCCGTGCCCTCCACCCACCACCGCGTGTGGGACTTCAGCGCCCAGGGGGTGCGCCGCTCTATCGAGGACAGCCTGAACCGGCTCGGCCTCGACCGGATCGACATCGCCTACCTGCACGACCCCGACGACCACGCCGATCAGGCACTCACCGAGGCCTACCCGGAACTCGAACGCCTGCGCGCCGAAGGCGTCCTGGGAGCGATCGGCGTCGGCATGAACCAGGCCGAGCTGCCCGCCCGGTTCATCCGCGAGACCGACCTCGACGTCGTCCTGCTGGCCGGCCGCTACAGCCTCCTCGACCAGCGGGGCCTTGCGGAGCTGCTGCCGCTGGCCCACCGGCGCGGCGTCGGCGTCGTGATCGGCGGTGTCTTCAACTCCGGCCTGCTCGCCGACCCGCGGCCCGGCGCCACCTTCGACTACACCGCGGCCCCCGCAGACCTGCTCGCCGGGGCGACCGACCTCAAGGCCGTCTGCGAGCGGCACGGCGTACCGCTGCGGGCCGCCGCCCTGCGGTTCCCGTTCGGGCACCCGGCGGTGACGAGCGTGCTGGTCGGCACCCGCAGCGCCGGCGAGGTCCGGGACGCCGCCGCCATGCTCCAGCACCCCGTTCCGGCGGCGCTCTGGGCAGAGTTCAAGGAACGCGGTCTGCTGTCCGCGGACGTCCCGACCCCCGAGGAGGTGAGCTGATGCGCATCGCCCTGTTCATCACCTGCTTCAACGACGCCCTCTTCCCCGACACCGGCCGCGCGGTGGTGACCGTGCTGGAGCGGCTCGGCCACCGCGTCGAGTTCCCCCGGGAACAGACCTGCTGCGGCCAGATGCACTTCAACACCGGCTACCGCCCCGAGGCCCTCCCGCTGGTGACCCGCTTCGCCCGGACCTTCGCCGACTACGCCGCCGTGGTCACCCCGTCCGCCTCCTGCGCCGGAATGGTCCGCGACAACCACCCCGTGCTCGCCCGGGAGCACGGACAGCCCGACCTCCAGCAGCAGGTCGCCGAACTGGTGCCCCGGGTGTACGAGTTCACCGAGTTCCTGACCGACGTTCTCGGCGTCACGGACGTCGGCGCCCGCTTCCCGCACCGCGTCGCCTACCACCCCACCTGTCACTCCCTGCGCGGCCTGCGGCTCGGCGACCGCCCGGACCGCCTGCTGCGCGCGGTCGAGGACATCGAGCTGGTCGACCTCCCCGCGGCCGACTCCTGCTGCGGCTTCGGCGGCACCTTCGCCGTCAAGAACGCCGACACCTCCGCCGCGATGCTCGCCGACAAGAACGCCGCCGTCCTGGACAGCGGAGCCGACGTCCTGTGCGCCGCCGACAACTCCTGCCTGATGCACATCGGCGGCGGACTGTCCCGCCAGGGCTCGGCCGTGCGGACCGTGCACCTGGCCGAGATCCTCGCCGCGACCGAAGGAACCGCACGATGACCGGCCCCGGCAGCCGTGGCGTCGTCTGGCTCGGCTCCCCGTCCTTCCCCGACGCCGCCCGCGAGGCGCTCGGCAACACCCAACTGCGCGCCAACCTGAAACGCGCCACCACGACCATCCGCGACAAGCGGCTCGCGGTCGTCTCCGAGCTGGACGACTGGGAGCACCTGCGCGACGCCGCCGCCGCGATCAAGAACCGCACCGCACGCCACCTCGACCACTACCTCGTCCAGTTGGAGGCCGCCGTCACCGCCGCGGGCGGATCCGTGCACTGGGCCTCGGACGCCACCGAGGCCAACCGCATCGTGACCGAACTCGTGCGGGCCACCGGTGAACACGAGGTGGTGAAGGTCAAGTCCATGGCGACCCAGGAGATCGGCCTCAACGAAGCCCTCGCCGAAGCCGGCATCACCGCCTACGAGACCGACCTCGCCGAACTCATCGTCCAGCTCGGCGACGACCGCCCCTCCCACATCCTCGTCCCCGCGATCCACCGCAACCGGACCGAGATCCGCGACCTCTTCGCCACCGAGATGGCCCACTGGGGGCGGCCCGCGCCCGAGAACCTCGGCGACGACCCGCGTGAACTCGCCGAAGCGGCCCGCCTGCACCTGAGGGAGAAGTTCCTCACCGCCAAGGTGGCCGTCTCGGGCGCCAACTTCGCCGTCGCCGACACCGGCACGGTCGTCGTCGTGGAGTCCGAGGGCAACGGCCGGATGTGCCTCACCCTGCCCGAGACGCTGATCACCGTCATGGGCATCGAGAAGACCGTCCCCACCTGGTCGGACCTGGAGGTCTTCCTCCAGCTGCTGCCCCGCTCCTCCACCGGCGAGCGGATGAACCCCTACACCTCCACCTGGACCGGGCTGGGTCCGACCGGAGTGGCCGACGGCGACGGGCCGAGGGAGTTCCACCTGGTGCTGCTCGACAACGGCCGCACCGACACCCTCGCCGACGAGGTCGGACGGCAGGTCCTCGGCTGCATCCGCTGCTCGGCCTGCCTCAACGTCTGCCCCGTCTTCGAGCGCACCGGCGGCCACGCCTACGGCTCGGTGTACCCGGGACCGATCGGCGCCGTCCTCACCCCGCAACTGGTCGGCGCCGGCAGTGACACCAGGAGCGGGGCGGCCACCCTGCCGTTCGCCTCCACCCTGTGCGGCGCCTGCTACGACGCCTGCCCCGTGAAGATCGACATCCCGGAGGTGCTGGCGCACCTCAGGGCCAGGGCCGTCGAGGCCAAGCGGCGACCGCTCGACCCGGAGGGGCTGGCCATGAAGGCCGCCGCCACCGTCCTCGACTCCCCGCGGCTGCTCTCCGCGGCCCAGAAGGCCGCCGCGCTCGGCGGCAGGGTCCTCGCCAGGGACGGGCGGATCGGCCGACTGCCAGGCCCGTTGCACGGTTGGTCGGACACCCGCGACACCCCCGCACCTCCGGCCGAGTCATTCCGCACCTGGTGGCGCAAGAACAGGGAAGGTGAACGATGAGCAGCCGTGAGGCAGTCCTCGGCCGCATCCGGGCGGCGCTCGCCGACGTCCCCGCCGACGAACGGCCCGACGACGTCCCCGTACCCCGCGCCTACCGCCGCAGCCACACCGGGCCGGGCGAGGACACCGTCGCCCTGTTCGCCGAGCGCCTCGCCGACTACCGTGCGAACGTCACCCGCACCGACCAGGCGGGCCTGCCGGCCGCCATCGCCGCCGCGCTCACCGCGTGCGGCGCGAAGAACCTGGCACTGCCCGGCGGCTTTCCCGCCGAGCTGCTGCCGCCCGGCGACTGGCAGTGGCACCGGGAACCGCTGGACGTCCAGGCCCTGAACGCCTTGGACGGCGCCTGCACCCTCGCCGCCGCCGGCATCGCCGTCACCGGCACCATCGTCCTCGACACCGGCCCGGGCCAGGGCCGCCGCGCCCTCACCCTCGTCCCCGACTACCATCTGTGCGTCATCCGCGCCGGACAGATCGCCGCCGACGTCCCCGACGCCCTCGCCCGCCTCGACCCCGCGCTGCCGCTGACCTTCATCTCGGGACCCTCCGCCACCAGCGACATCGAACTCGACCGCGTCGAGGGCGTGCACGGCCCCCGCACCCTGCACGTCGTCATCGTCGACCACCCCACCCACCCGGAGAAGCCTTGAGTGTCGCCCTGCACACCCGCCTCCGCCCGGACCGGATCGCCGAGTACGAGGCCGCCCACCGGGACGTGCCCGCCGGACTCGTCGCAGCCATCCGGGCCGCCGGCGTCACCTCGTGGAGGATCTGGCGCAGCGGGTGCGACCTGTTCCACCTGCTGGAGTGCGAGGACTACGCCCGGCTCCTCGCCGAGCTGGAGCACCTCCCGGTGAACGTCGCCTGGCAGGAGAGGATGGGCGAACTGCTCGACATCAGCCACGACTACTCCGACGCCGGTGCCGGGGCCGGCCTCCCGGTGGTGTGGGAGCTGTGACCGGGCGTCAGATCGTCGACGCGCACCACCACGTCTGGGACCTCGACACGCGGCCGCAGCCCTGGATCAGCGGCGAGGCCCTCGCTCCGCTGGCCCGCTCCTTCACCGCCGCCGACCTCGCCCCCGAAGCCGCGGAGGCCGCAGTGGCCGCCACGGTCGTCGTGCAGACCGTGTGCGTCCCCGAGGAGACCCCCGAACTGCTGGCGCTGGCCGACGGCAGCGACCTGATCGCCGGCGTCGTCGGCTGGACCGACCTCACCGCCCCCGACGTTGCCGACGCGCTCGCCGCCCTGCGTGAACTCCGCGGCGGGGAAAGGCTGGTGGGCATCAGGCACCAGGTCCAGGAGGAGTCCGACCCCGCGTGGCTGCTGCGCCCCGACGTCCAGCGCGGCCTGCTCGCCGTCGCCGAGGCGGGCCTCGCCTACGACCTCGTCGTCAAGCCGCACCAGCTGCCCGCCGCCGCCCTCGCGGCCGCCCGGCTCACCGGGCTGACGTTCGTCCTCGACCACCTCGGCAAACCCCCGGTCGCCGACGGCACGCTCCACCCCTGGGCAGCCGACCTGCGCCACCTGGCCGCGCTGCCCAACACCGTGGCAAAGCTCTCCGGCCTGGTGACCGAGACCGCGCCCGGCCGGTGGCGGACGGAGGACCTCACGCCGTACGCCGACACCGCCCTGGAGGCCTTCGGCCCGCAGCGGCTCCTCTTCGGCTCCGACTGGCCGGTGTGCACCCTGGAGGCCGGCTACACCGAGGTCGTCCGGATCGCCCGGCGCCTCGTGGACGGACTCAGCGCGGGGGAGAAGGACGCGGTGTTCCGGCACAACGCCGTCCGCGTGTACGGGCTCGGACTTGTCTGACGACTCCCGCCGCGCCGCGCATCGTCAGGCGAGCCCTCGGTGCCCCGTGTCGGCCCGCGGAGGGGCGCGCCGCCCCGCCGGGACCGTAGCCGGCCCGGACGAATACGGCCTCTGCGCGGGGCAGCCGTCGTACGGAAGGCGTCCGGTGGATCTTGCCGGACGGCCTTGACCGATCGCGATCAGGGCGGCTCCGGGCAGGTGCCGGGGAGACTATGCTGCAGGGATCAGGACCAGGGAGGCAACGGCGTGCCAGTCACCGACTCGGCGATCGAGAAGATCAAAGCCATGATCGTCAATGGTGAGCTGCACCCCGGTTCGCGACTCCCCAATGAGGCCGACCTGGCCGAGCGGCTCGGTCTGTCGCGCAACTCCCTGCGTGAAGCGGTGAAGGCCCTCTCGCTCATCCGGGTACTCGACGTACGCCAGGGCGACGGCACGTACGTGACGAGCCTGGAGCCCAACCTGCTGCTGGACGCGCTGGGCTTCGTCGTCGACTTCCACCAGGACGACTCGGTGCTGGAGTTCCTGGAGGTCCGCCGCATCCTGGAGCCCGCCGCCGCAGCCATGGCCGCCCGGGTGATGCCGGACGAGGACATCGCCGCGCTCGGGGAGGTCCTGGAGAGCCTGAGCGATGACGCCGGCCTGCAAGAGCTGATCGACAATGACCTCGAGTTCCACCGCAGGATCGCGGCCGGTTCGGGCAACACCGTCCTCTGCTCGCTGATCGACGGCCTGTCCGGCCCGACCGCCCGGGCGCGGATCTGGCGCGGGCTGACCGAGGAGGGCGCGGTCGACCGGACCCGCCAGCAGCACCGCGCCATCCTCGACGCCATCGCCCACCGCCGCCCCGACCTCGCCCACGCCTGGGCGACGGTGCACGTGGCAGGTGTCGAGCAGTGGCTGCGGGACACCCTCGGCGCAGCCGGATCCTCGCTCGGCTGACGCGGGGTGCGTGAAGGCCGCCAGGAGTATCGGGTCCCTCTGCGTCGGGCCCGCCCCGCCTGCGGGGTACGGGAGACGGCCCGTGAGGGCCCGTCACGGTCCCGCGCGGCCCAGCCGGAAGCCGGTTGGCTGCCAGGTCCGGTCCGTCGCTGTCGCCGCCGTTCCAGGGAGGTTCGAGGTGTGCTCGTCCGGGTGACCGGTTCGTCGTCCGGGTGTCTGAACCGCTGGACGTGTGCGGAGCGTTGTCAGTACGGGGCCGCTGAACGGGGGCTCCGTACCATCGGCGGGGCGGGGGAGCGCTACCGCGCCGCCACGAACAGCAGCCCGGGAGCGGTCCGAATCCCCGGGCTCGTGACGCCGGAGCGGTCCGCCGCGACCTGGCCGCCGCCGACCTCGTCCCGCTCATGTGCGGTATCGCCTACGCCGTCAACGTCCACGGCGGCACACCCGCCGACCGGATCGACACCGCGCGCCGCTACCTGGCCACACTCCTCGAAGGACTGCACACCACGTCACAGCACGCGTGAGAACGCCGCCCCCGCACCAACCGGGGCGGGTCCGTCCCTGCCGCCACGATCTGTAGGGCACACCGGTCTGCGATCGCCGTCCCCTGGGGAATCGTGACCACGGGGGTGGGGAATTCCGTGAGGGCGGAAACGGTCGAAGACGAGGAATTCCGTGACCGCTGACACCGCCCGACCCGGCCTGCGGCCCCGGTGCCACCACGGCGGTGGTGCTGGGGCCGCGGCATGCCATCGACCTCGTCACTTGCTGCCGCGGACCGGTCGAGTTCGACCTCGCCCATGCGCCCGAGGAGGTCGCAGAGCACTACGCGGGGGTCGACGAGGACCTGATCCACCGGTGCCGCGCGGTGGACTGGACGATGTTGTCGGCCTGGCGCTGGCGACGGAACGACCAGATGCCCGACCGCGACCACTGGCGAGCGGAGGGGCTCAACCTGGCCGGGCCGCCCTCGCCCGCTGCGGACGGGGCTCCGGGCGGAGTCCCCCGCCCGGGTGAAGGCGCGAGCGGCCCGGGGGCGGCGGGCGCCGCCGCCCGGAGCACGGATCCGCGAAGTGATGCTGCGGTCCGGTCGAACGTGTATCACGGTTGGACCTGCTCGGCAGCCTGCTCCAGGCGTGCCCGTGCGGAGTCATGGACGATTCCCCGTACGAGGCGGTGTTCGACGAGCCGGGGGAGCAGCGTCCGGCCGACGACGTCGTCTGGGAGTGGGTGCGCTGGTGCGTGGCGATGCGCGAGGCGGCGCTCCTGGAGGAGATGCACGTCGACGATGCCTCCCGCTGGCACCGGCTCGGTGACGGCACGTTCGATGCACTGCGCGCCGGGTTGGCCCCGCGGGCCCGGCTGGCGCTCTGGCCGGACCTCTCCACCGATGTCCCCGCAGTTGTGGCCGGCCTCCCGGACGGGGCCTGGTCGAATTCGTCTGGGAGGACCGGGACGGCCGGATCGCCAGCACGGTCGCCGACGAGACCCAGTTCACGGCACTGGCCGCCCAGCTCTGCGGTGTCCGTGCCTGCCGTCCTGCCGATGGCCGTCGATGGGCGCGGTCCCGTGTTCACGGCCGTGCTGCCCGACGGGGACGGCGTCCTGCGCGCCCGGTGGCGCACGGAGGCGACCCCGAGCGACCGGGACTGGGGTGTTCTAGCCGGCTGGCTGCACGGTCCAGTGGTGCGGCTCGATGGGGGCCGGCCTCACCACGAGCCGGCCGGTCACGCCGGGATCGTCGACCAGCTTCCCCCACGAGGCGGACCGGTCGCCGGGGGTGTGCTCGATGTCGGCCCACACCGTGCTGCCGGGGCCGGCGGAGCCGTAGAAGACGGTCCATTCGGCGTACCGGTCGCAGTTGTCGCTGATCCCCACCTTGTGGTCGTCCGTCAACCTCAGGCAGCCGCGAGGGGCCGAGTTCGGCACGGAGACGTTCATCGTTCCGTTGGGCCGTTGCTGTACCTGCCAGTTCGCCGAGGTGTACGTGCTGTCCGTGCAGTCGCCCAGTGACACTGTGCCGACAGGTCCGTGCAGCTTGGGCCAGACCAGGCACTTGCCGTCCGTGAGGGCCGCGAACCGGTAGACCCCGTCGATGAGGGGGGCGGCGTGGGCGGGCTGCGTGAGCGCCGAAGTGGCCGCGATGGCGGCGGCCATGAGGGCGATGACTCGTGAACGCATGGGACGAACTCCTCGAACAGCCGTGGTCGGACCGGTCGCACGGCACTGACACGGTTTCACACGATCCGCCGGAGACGGCGACGGCACCGATCATGGAACACCGGCCTGCCCGGGGCGCAGTCGGCGGTCGTCTCCGTCACTCGCCTGGCTGAGTCACGTCACCCGACGGTGTGGCGGCTCGGGCTGCGGGTGTCGTACGTCAGCGGCCCAAGGGCGGGCGGGCATCGAAGTGATGTTCGGGGACGATCGGCCCTCGGAGGTCGTGCGGACGATCGAGGGGAAAGATGTCGAGTCATATTCGTTCACTGTGTGACCAATATGAAAAGTAGCTCCGGTCCATACTTGCCGAACCTTTACCCTGATCGACGGACCGGACTGACGACCTGTCAGTTCGACTGCCGATCAGAGGTGGAGAACCAGTGCTGAGAAGCCCGCGTCCGCCCATGCCGATCACCGCCCGAAGCCGTCGCACCGGCCGCCGTCCGCTCGGCGCCGCCACGGCCGTCGCCGTCACCTCCGCGCTCCTGCTGCTGGGCCTGGGGGGCGTCGCCCCCGGGGCCGGCGCCAGCCCGGCCGACACCACCGTCGGGGCGTCCGCGCTGGTGAAGACCGTGCAGAACGCCACCCACCCGGGTGCCGCCACCGCCGAGCACGGCGACACCCTGAACTGGGCCGTCACCTACCGCGGCGGCACCTCCGGCGGCGCCGCCGCGCCCGCCGTCGTCACCGACCCGATCGCGGGCGCGGGCGACTCCCAGACGTACGTACCCGGTTCGCTGAAGGTCCCGCCCGGGTGGACGCCGTCCTGGTCGACCGACGGAAGCACGTTCGGCGCCACCGACACCGGCCCCGCGACCACCGCCGTCCGGGCCGAGAACCCGGTGCTGCGCGGCGTCGGCACCGGCGTCTCCCCGCTGCTGCTCGCCCCCGTCCAGCCGACCGCGCAGTCCACCGGCGGCGACGGGTTCACCCCGATCCTGCACCGGACGGCGTCCGGCGAGATCCAGTCCTGGAACATCTACCACCACGCCGCGCGTAGCGCCCCGCAGGTGGTCTGCCTCAGCCTGACGGCCGGTCAGCCCTGCACCGGCGGCCCCTGGCCGCGGCCGCTGAACACCACCGTCGGCCCGCTCGGCAGCGGCGCCACCGGTGACATCGGCAGCCCGCTCACCCCGCAGTACGTGTTCGACCCCGCGCACCCGAACCAGGTGCTGTACCCCGCCGTCACCGCCGCCGCGGTCGGCGTCGGCTGCCTGGACCTCGACGCGCAGGCGAACTGCGGCTTCACCGCCCTCACGCCCACTGGCGGCTCGCCCAGCAGCGTCAACAACCTCGCGGGCCTGGTGCGTTCCGGCGACAACCTGTACGGCGTCGCCAGCAACGGCCGGGTGCTCTGCCTGGCGCTCGCCACCCGCACCCCGTGCGCCGGCCAACCGTACGCGCCCGTCGCCCCAGGCAACCGTGACCTGCCGAGCACGCCCACCGCGCTCTACTTCGGCGCGCTCACCGCGATCGGCGACAAGGTCTTCGTCTCCAGCTCGCCGCAGGCCGGCACCTCCACCGTCCCCGGGCCGCCCGCGCTCGGCTGCTTTGACACCGCCGCCCTCAGCGCCTGCGCGGGCTGGGACACCCAGCACCCCGCCGGGCCGAACGCCAACTACTACACCTACAACGCCTACACCGCGTACGACACCGCCGGGCACCCCGACGGCGTCTGCACCAGCACCGTCGGCGGCGCGAACGTCCTGACCACCTGCTACGGCCTGGACGGCTCCGTGCACGCCGCGCCGAGCAGTCTCGGCGCGCTGGCCGGCAACGTGCTGACCTTCAACCCCGAGACCGTCACCACCGGTACCGGCACCCGCAGCTACTTCCCGATCTGGGGCGGCGGGGTGGCCGGCGCGACCGTCTGCCACGACTGGGCCACCGGCGGCCCCTGCGCGGGCTTCCCGCTCCCGGCCGGGCACCCGAGTGCCCACGGCGGCGACACCCGCGACTACGGCTACAGCTACGACTCCACGACCCGTTGCCTGATCGGCCTCGGCGACGCCGGCGTGCTGTTCTCGCTCGACCCGACGACCGGCGCCAGCCCTTGTGTGCACAGCGGCGCCTCGGTCACCCTCGAACCCGGCAACTTCTACTGCGACGGCGCGAGCGGCCACGTCCAGGGCTACGACAAGGTCCGGCTGACCGACATCGACCTCTCGCACATCACCCTGTCGGCGTCCCGAGTCCTGGTCACCGACCCCGACGGCACGCCCGTCGCGACCCCGGCGCTCGGCGCGGACGGCACGGTCGACCTGTCCGGCATCTCCGTCACCGCGCACCCGGCCCTCACCGTCACCGCGCAGCTGGTGCTGACCACCTCCGCGGACTTCACCAACGGCAACCACCCCTCCCTGGTCGTCGAGTACCGGGGTGACGGGCCGCAGGTCTGCTTCCGCACCACCGTCGCGGCCGCCTGCACCGCCACCGCCGTCACCAACACCGCGAACGGTAGCGACGCGAACGGCGCGCTCACCTCCAACACCGTCACCACCGCGGTCGCGCCCGGCACCGGCTGCCAGCCCCGGGTCACCGTGGAGAAGGAGATCTGCGGCTCCGCCAACTCCCACGACTGTCTGCCCGGCGGCCCCGGGCCCTGGGCCAAGACCAGCCCCGTGGGACTGCTGGGCCTGCTCGGCACCGCGCACTGGCGAATCACCGTCAGCAACGCCGGACCGGTCGACGCCGCGTCCGTCACCGTCAACGACGCCAGCACGCCCGCCTGCCGGCAGGCCGCCGGCACCTTCGCCCTCGCGGCCGGCACCAGCCGCGCCGTCTACTGCGACTCCCTGCTGCTGGCGCTCCCGCTGAAGAACACCGCCTCCGCGAGCTTCGTCGCCGCGAACGCGCCCGCCGGCACCACCCCCACCACCACCGCCCCGTCCGCGGCGGTGGCCTGCTCCCTGCTCTGCATCCTGGCGGTGCCCGGCAAGGACTGACCCGCCCCCGATCGGTACGCCCGACGCCCCGCCCCCGAACAGGTGGATTCGACAACTCGCCGCAACCCGGCGGGGGTTGGGGGCTGGGAGCGTCTTCAGGCAGCTCGAAGAAGCGCTTGGCTGGGGTGTCCCAGCCAAGCGTCTGCCTGGGCTTGGGGTTGAGTAGGCGCTAGAGGGCGGTATGTCCATTTCCGGATGATCTGGTGCCGCCCGTTCGCGGGTGCGGAGTCGTTCGGGCTGACGTGCACGTCGTGTGCATGATGGCATCGGGGGATGAAACGGACGCCGTACTCAACGGATTCGTCCGACGGGCACTGGGCCTTGGTCGAGCCGCTGCCCACGGCCTGGAAGCAGGAGCGGGTGTCGCGCTCGGCGACCCGGGAGCCGACCGACGCCGATCGCGCCCTGGCCGCCGCCGTCGACCCGCGCATGACGGCGCCCGCGATGGCTCCGGAGGCGGCCGCGAGAGCGGCCTTCCACTTCGCCGACGTGCCGATCTACTCACAGCTGGCAGCCTCATGGTGGGTGAGTGGCCGGACCGTGCCACTGCACTGCCTCGGGCAGGGCCTGGCGGATCGCCTCGCCGTAGGAGCCGGAGCCGTCGCGGCAGACGTATTCGGCACCGGGGTGCTCGCGCAGCCACGCGACCAGGGTCGGAGTGGTGCGGTCGGGCAGGATGTCGATCCGCTCTCTACCGAGGGCGGGTCGAGAAAGAGATCCTGCCCCGGGCAGCGGCGTATTTCGCACGGGAGAAGAAGTGAGGGCCCGCCGCTGGGACTTCATCTCCGCCCACGCCGGTGAGTTCGGTGTCCAGCGGTTGTGCGAGGTCCTTGACGCCGCCCGGTCTGGGTACTACGCCTGGCGGGCCGGTGCCCGGGCCCGCGCCGATCGGGCGGCGGCCGAGGCCGCACTCGTGCGCGCGATCCGCGACGTCCACCAGGAGACCCGGGGCGCTTAGAGGTCCTAACAAAAGTCGTAGTCGCGTGACTGTCGGTTGATGTGCTCGTTAGTCCGTCCGTGGGGAAGAGGGAGTCTCGTCCGTGGGTC
>NZ_JBHWUI010000179.1:0-15907 GCF_042737525.1 Kitasatospora sp. NPDC059973
GTGCCGCGGGGCACGCCGCCCACCGGGTGGCGCCGGATCAGGCCAGCAGGTCGGACTGGAGCGTGACGACCTGCCGGAACGCGGGCGGCTGGACGCCCCGGGCGTTGGTCATCGTGATGACGCCGACGATGTCGCCGGCGCTCAGGTAGGCCAGGTACCCGGTGGTCCGGCCCTCCCCGGCCAGCGTCGTGCTCTCGCGGGTGGCGAGGTCGACGCCGGAGACGCTGTCCCAGCCGATGACGGAGGCGGGCCGCAGACCCGGCAGGTCCTTCGGCTCGCCGTCGCCGCGCAGGTCGGCGAAGACGTCCCAGGCCTCGACGGAGGAGCCGAAGCGGAGCAGCCGGATCTGGGTGCGAGTGCCGTCCGAGGCCGTCCACTCCCGGACGGTGGCGGCGCGGCAGACGTCGCGCAGCAGCAGGGCCCGCAGCTTCACCGGCTCCTTCTGCTCGGCGGCCATCGCGTCACAGGCGACCCAGTCCGCCGGGGCCGTGCCGGCGGCCGGGGTCGGGGCGGCCGACCCGCCAGTGGCCGCCGGGGCGCTCGCGGGGGCGCCGTCGGGCACGGCGGGCGACGACGCGGCCGGGCTCGCGGTCGGTGCCGCGGTCGATGCCGCGGTGAGGGTCGCGGTCGGGGTCGCGGTCGGGGTCGGGAAGACCGCCGGGACCGACGAACCGCCGGCTTCCTTCGGGGCGGGCAGGAGCAGGTACCGCAGGTCGGCGGCGTGCCGGCTCTTGCTCCCACCGGGCGCCGCCTGGCCGGACGGCAGCGGCGGCAGGACCAGCGCGGGGAAGGTGTACCGGCCGTCGCCCCGGGTGGCCAGACCCGGGATGTCGGTGCGCTCGGGCGCGGTGACGGCCAGCGCGGCGCCGGTACCGGCCAGCACGCAGACCAGGGCGGCCGCGCCCCAGCGCAGCGCCGCGTTGCGCCGGCGGGTGCGGCGGGCCGCGAGCTCCTCGGGGCTCGGCGGCGGGAGCGACGGCAGGGTCCCGGCCCCGGGGGCGACGGCCCAGGGGTCGGCCCCCGGGGCCGCCTCGGCGGGCGGGTTGGCCGGAGCGGCGGGGGGCGCGAACGGTGCGGGAGGCGCCGGCGGCGCGCCGGCCCCGGCAGGGGCCGCGCTGTCGTGCGGGGTGGCGTGGTCGGTCATGCGGACGCTCCCGGGCTGGCGAGGCGGTCGAGCTGCTGGCTGAAGAGGGTGACGATCTTGTCCTTGGGCAGCGGTGCCGCACCCTCGGCGCTCATGATCACCAGGAGGTCGCCCTCGGCGGCCGAGCACTCCAGGTAGTCGATCGGCGCGGACGGCGGAGCGGGCATCAGGTAGCAGTGCGCCTCGGGGTGCCCGGGGATCCCGGGGCCGATCCGGAAGAGCCCGGTGTCACCGGTGAAGACGGCCGTGTACTCGTTGGCCTTCTGCACCTCCTGCTGGTTGAACTGGCGCAGCCTCAGACCGATCACCAGGTCGTCCGTACCGGTCTTGTAGGTGCGCACCCCGGTGGCCTTGACGTGCAGGCCCTCCCAGTACTGGCGGAGCTTGTCCCGCTTCTCCTTGGGGATCTGCTGGAGGTCACTGTCCATCTCGGCGGAGAGCTGGTCCGCCGACAGCTCGACGTCGTTGCCGTAGCCGCCGTCGTCCGGGCCGAGCGCATAGCCGGCCGGGACGGGCAGCAGCAGGTCCCGCAGCGAACCGAAGTGGTTGCCGTTGGCCTTGGCACCGAAGGGGGTGGGCGTGGCGGTCGGAGCGGGCGCCGCCGCCGTCGGTGCGGCGGCGGCGCTGGCGGGCGCGGGGTCGTCGTACCGGGTCTCGATGACGCCGACGCCGATGACCACGCCGACCAGCGCGGCCGCCACGGTCGCGCCGGTGGCCCGGAGAAGCCGGCGACCGGTGGGCGCGGGCGTCCGCTCGACCGGTCCGACCGGTCCGAACGGCTCGAACGGCCCGACGGGGACCGGCGCGGGGTCCGCGGCCTCGGTCACGGTCACGGTGCTGTCGCTCATACCAGCCGCTCCCACTGCTGCTTGGCGATGTCCTTCACGACATCGGGGTTCACCGGACGCGTGCCGAAGGCCTCGACCTTCATCACCAGCGTGCCGCGTTGCGCCAGCGCGGTGCCCAGGTAGTACTGCTCGGTGGACTCCGCCCAGTGCGAGGGCTCGCTGTCGACGTGGAAGCCGCCGTTGGCGTCGTCCGCGAACGGCTGGAGCCGGTAGGCGGCGGCGGCGTACTTCGCCGAGGCGGCGTGGTCGGGGCCGTACTGGATCAGCGAGACCCGGACCTTCAGGTCGTCCTTCTTCCAGTCCACCTCGACGGCGCGGCGGAACTCCGCGACGTTCAGCGCGCGGAAGGCCTCCGCCGACCGGCCGGTGTGCTCGGCGAGCTCGCCGATGGTGATCCAGCTGGGCGTGTCGGGGAAGTCCGCCCAGGCCGTGCTGCCGGCCGGCGCCGTCACCAGCAGCTTCCGCAGGTCGCCGTCGACGGCCGGCGGCCTGGGCGCCGCCGCGGCGACGGCCGCCGGGTCCACCACCTCGGCCGGGTAGGACGGCCGGGCGACCTGGATCGGCGGCAACGGGGTCGGCGGACGGTTCGCCTGCACGGCGTAGCCGACGGCGCCGCCGAGCAGGGTGCCCAGCAGCAGTCCGCAGGTCAGCAGCAGCACCGGCCGGGGCCGGCGCGGGCGGTGTGGCGGCAGGACGGCGGCGGTGGGCGCGAACCCGTCGGCGAAGACCGTGGCGGGCAGCGCGACGGGGGCGTCGGGCGCGGGTCCGTCGGCGGGGGCGACCGGTTCGGCGGGCGGCGCGACGGGCGGCGCGACGGGGGCGGCCGGTTCGGCGGGCGCCTCGGGCGCGGGGCCGTCGGCGGGCGACGGCTCCACGGGACGGGTGGTCACGGAGTGGCTCCAGGAGGGGGAAAGGTGGCGTCGGGCGTGGGCGGCGGAGCGGTTCAGCCGCCGGAGGAGAGCCGCTCGCGCTGGCGCTTCATCAGCTCGCTCAGCAGCGCCTTGTCCGGGGTCCCCTTCACCTCGACGTCGAGCGTGTACTGGACGTCGCCCTGGCTGGAGATGCCGGTCATCGAGCCGGTGTACGCCTGCTGCTTGGGCTTGCGGACGTAGCCGTGGGCGGCGGGATCGCCGTCGATCGCGATCGGGTCCAGCTTCATCGTGTAGCCCTGGACGAACTCGCTCGCCATCGCGGTCGAACCGAAGCGCATCAGGGTGACCGTCACCTCGGCCTTGCCGTCCGCCGTGCGGTACGTCCGGGCGGCGGCCTCCTTGTACCCGTAGGAGCCCAGGATGCGCATGATGCCGTCCTGGTTGTCGAAGAGGTCGGCCACCTCGTCGTCGGTCAGCTTCATCCCGTCCGGCGGCCCGTAGGACTCGCCGGCGTCGGGGATCGGGAGCAGGAAGTACCGCAGGTCGCCTTCGTGCCGGCCCCCGCTGACGGTGCCCTTGAGGGTGCTCACCGGCCGGGGGACGGGTGCGACGGTGGTCGGCGCGGCGGTGGTCGGCACCGCCGTGGGCGAGGCCGACGCGGTGGTGCTCGCACTCGCGCCGGCGGTCGCGGTCGGCGCGGCCTTGGCCGGGGCGGCCACGACGGCCGGCCGGTCGTCGGGCTTCCCGACGGCCACGGTGACGGCGGCGCTGGTCGCCGTCACGGCGAGCAGCCCGGCGGTGGCCAGGGCCACGCCGACGGCGCGCGGCAGCTTCCGCCCGGAGGCGGCCACCGGCGCGGCGGCCACGGGATCAGCGGCGGGTACGGCTGCGGGTACGGCCGCAGGATCGGCTGCGGCTTCGGCCGCGGGAGCGGCAGGGGTTTCGGACGACGCACCGTTCGCCGGTTCGGCGGCGGACGGCACGTTTTCGGGCGCGGACAAGGAGCTCCCCCGGGGAATGTGGAATGTCGCGCACGGGCCCCTCGCGGGCCACCCCCCGTGGCTCTCCAGGCCGACCGTCACGCGTCTCACCAGGAATTATGAGAGTCGCCCGGGAGGTGTGCCAACAAAATCAATCACCGCACTCCCACCCAATGATCAATCAATCGGACATCCCGTGACCGAACCGCAATCGGCACCCGGAAACCGCGTCGGCCCGCCCGGTGGGAGACCACCGGGCGGGCCGATCGGCGGGGCGGATCAGGAGTGGGCGCGCTCGGTCACCTCGACGACCTTGCCGGCGGAGTCGATCGCGACCTTGTAGTCCCCGGCGGAGCACGGGTAGAAGCCCTTGGTGCTGGTGGGATCGGTGAGGCACTCACCGATGTGCTTCACCAGATCGGCGACGTTGACGTCCTTGGACGGCGCCAGGACCGAGTTCAGGTGGCCCTTGGCGGCGGGCGCGAACGGCGCGCTCTTCTCGGCACCGACCGGCTCGAAGACCACGTCGTTGACCCCGCACGCCGTCTTGGTGTCCTTGTAGACCAGCGTGGCCGTGGTGGTCCCCTTGACCGGGTAGACCCACTTCTGCCCGGCGGGCAGCGGCGCGGCGTCGCAGAACCCCTCCGGCTCGTCACTCGCACCGGCCGACGGCTTGGCGCTCTTGCCGCCCGTCGGCGCGGCACCCGTCGGCGCGGCGGCGGGCGAGGTGGCGGGCGAGGTGGCCGCCGGGCCGCCGCCCGCCTGGTCCGACGCGTTGTCGGGCCCGCAGGCCGTGAGCCCCAGCGCGGCGACCGCGACCAGGCCGACGCCGCATACTCTCCGGAAAATGGGCATGCCGAAAGAACCCCCGTTTGACGCATGATCAGATTGTGAGGCGTGCGGCGGAAAGACTAGCCCCTCCCACGGACTACTCCGGGGAGCGGGTCGAGGGAGGTGCCGCCGCCTCGCCGGCGGGCCTCACACCGCGATGAGCCGGACGCGGTCGCCGCAGAGCTTCGCCAGGTCGTCGACGTCAGAGGTGAGCACGGCCACCGGCCCCGGCTGACGCAGCGCCATCTCGGCCACGGTCGCGTCGATCGCGTACTTGTGCCCGTGCAGCCCGGCGTTCCTCAGCAGTTTCACCGAAGCCCGCGCGGCCTGATCCGTGACCGCCTCGACCCGGACCCGGGAGAGCGTCCAGTTGAGCCGGGCTTCGTTGACCCGTGCGTGCGCGACTTCCACGATGGTGTTCGCGCCGACCACGAAGTCGGCGCCCATGGCGTGGAACACCTGGATCATCGCGAGCACACCCCGGTCCTGCGTGATCCACGCCGACAGCCCCTGGGAATCCAGCACGACCGTTTCGAAGCGCTCGGTCACGCGGCGCTCGCCGAACCCGCGGCTCCCCCGGAAGCGAGGATCCTGGCCTGCGCCTCGGCCAACTCCTCGTCGGTGAAGCGACCGTGGTCCTCCTGGTAACGGCGCAGGTCGTCCGCGAGCAGCTGGTGCCTGATCTGGCGCGCGACCGCCTCCGCGACATAGCCGGAGACGTTGTCGGTGAGCTTCTTCAGCTCGGCCACCTGCTCCGTCGGGAGGGTGACGGTGATGCGCGTGGTTGCTGACATACGGGAAGCATACTGCGGTATGCGCTTTGGTGGGACCCCGCCGGCCCTCCGGGTGCCCGTTCCCACCGGAAGGGCGCCGCCGTGGCTCGCTCGATCCTTCGCGCACAGGTGTGCGCGTAGGGTCGCCCGTATGCGACTGAGCACGGTGATCCTCCCCATCCACCGGTGGAGCGAGGGGCAGAAGATCTGGCGGCGGGCCGAGGACCTCGGGTTCCATGCCGCCTACACCTACGACCACCTGTCCTGGCGGTCGTTCCGGGACGAGCCGTGGTTCGGGGCGGTGCCGACGCTGACGGCGGCCGCGACGGCGACCGAACGCCTGCGGCTGGGCACGCTGGTGACCTCGCCCAACTTCCGGCACCCGGTCACGCTGGCGAAGGAGATCGTGTCGCTGGACGACGTGTCCGGCGGGCGCCTCACGCTCGGGATCGGGGCCGGCGGGACGGGGTTCGACGCGACGGCGATGGGCCAGGAGGCGTGGTCGCCGAAGGAGCGGGCGGACCGGTTCGGGGAGTTCCTGCCGCTGCTGGACGAGCTGCTGCGCGAGGACGCCACGACCCGCGAGGGCACGTACTACTCCGCCGTCGAGGCGCGGAACATCCCCGGCTGCGTGCAGCGGCCGCGGGTGCCGTTCTACGTCGCCGCGACCGGACCGCGCGGGCTGCGGCTGGCGGCGGAGCACGGGCAGGGCTGGGTGACGTACGGGGACCCGAAGGGACCGGCGGACGTGCCGGTGGCGCAGGCGCCCGCCGTGATCGCCGCGCAGATCGCGAAGCTGACCGCCGCCTGCGAGGCGCGCGGCCGGGACGCGGCGGAGCTGGAGAAGGTGCTGCTCCAGGGCTCGACGGCGGAGCGGCCGCTCGCCTCGCTGGACGCGTTCGTGGACTGGGCGGGCACCTACCGGGAGCTGGGGATCACCGAGCTGGTGATCCACTGGCCGGTGCCGGGCTCGATCTTCGAGAACGACCCGGCCGTCTTCGAGAAGATCGCCACCGAGGGCCTCGCCCAGCTGGGGTGAACCGGAGCCGGCCACCGCGGGTGCGGTGGCCGGCCGGCGGCCGTCACGGGTGCGGGCGGGTGCGCTGGGTGGGGACGTGCGGGGTCGCGTCCGGGGCGGTGCGGCGGGCCAGCTCGGCGAGGGTGTCGAAGATGAAGTCGCCGATCAGGACCGGGTCGCGCGTCTCGCGCGGGGCGTCCGGCGGGGTGGTCGGTGGGCGCTCGTCTCGGGCGTGGCGAGTTCGCATGGCTCTTCCTGCCGACGGGGTGGCCGGGATCAGTCATGCCCGGGAAGAGGAAGCAGGACACCCGGCACGGTGCGGGAACGGCCGGAAAGAACGGCTCGGGGGCCGAAATACGGTGCGGCGGCGGGCGCTGACGCCGATCCGATACCGGCCGGGGGTATTGTCTCGCCCGTGACGGCGGGCGAACGGCGCAGGAGGGGACGCGGTCGGGCGGCGGCCCGGCCGCTGCTGCTCTGCGCGCTGCTCGCCGGACTCTTCCTGATGCACGGCTCGCCCACGGCGCCGGGCGGCTGCCACCGGCCCGCGGCCGTCGCGGTCGCGGGCTCGGCGGGCCACCGCGCAGCGGTCGCCCACCACGCCGCCCCCGCGGACGCCCCGAGGCTGGACGGGCGGCGGGCGCCGGACGCGGCTCCGCAGGCCGTCCCCTGCGTGTCGGCCCGGGACCGGGAGGGCGCCGGCCTCCCGGCGGCCGCCCCGCTCGCGGCCGGGGCCGCGGCCGTGCTCCCCGCCGTCCGGATGCCCTCGGCCCCGCGGGAGCGGCGGACCACCGGGCCGCGGGCACCGCCCGACGCCGGACGCCGGCTGCTGCTCCGGGTGTGCGTCGCACGGACGTGACCGGGCCCGCGCCGGAGACCCCGTGCAGGGGCTCCGGGCGCGCCGCGTCCTGCTCGCACCCACCGGAAGAGAACCGACCAGATGTCCCTCAGCACCCGTACCCGTACCCGTACCCGCGCCCTGGCGCTCACCGCCGGCGCCGCCGTCCTCGCCCTCGCCCTGACCGCCTGCGGCTCCGCCGCGACGGGCGGCACGGGCGGCACGGACCGCGCCGACGGCATGACCGGCGGCCACGGCATGGCCGGGATGGACCACGGCGCCGCGAGCGCCACGGCCACCACGGCCGCCCCCGGCACCCCCGCCGCCGGGGCCCCCGCCGCCGAGCGCAACGGCTACCGCCTCACCTCGGCCGTCGACACGCTCCCGGCCGGGGCTCCGGCCGAGTACCGGTTCACCGTGACCGGCCCGGACGGGGCCCCGGTCACCGCGTACGAGACCGACCAGACCAAGCGGATGCACTTCTACGCGATCCGCTCCGACCTGACCGGGTTCCAGCACCTGCACCCCGAGATGGCCGCCGACGGCACCTGGACCGCCCCGCTGGCCGCGCCCGCCGCCGGCACCTGGCGGGTCTACGCCTCGTTCGTCCCGGACAGCGGCGCCGGAAAGGGCGCCGGCCTGGTGCTCAGCCGGACGGTGGACGTCCCGGGCGAGGGTGCGGCGGCCGCCGCACCGCTGCCCGCCGCCACCGGCAGCACGACCGTGGACGGGTACACCGTCACCCTCGAGGGCGCCCCGGCGGCCGGGCGGGCGGGCGAGCTGAAGGTCACCGTCGCCAGGGACGGCAGGCCGGTCACCGACCTCCAGCCGTACCTGGAGACCTTCGCCCACCTGACCGCCTTCCACGCCGGCGACCAGGCCTTCGCGCACCTGCACCCGCAGGCGCGGGCCGAGGCGGGCAGCACCGGCGGCCCGACGCTGTCCTTCCACGCCGAACTGCCGACCGGCGGGGACTGGCGGCTCTTCCTCCAGTTCATGACCGGCGGCACGCTGCACACCGCCGCGCTGACCCTGCGGGTCGGCTAGCGGGCCGAGCCGTCAGGAGGTCGCCGTCGCGGCGGTGACCTCCCGACGGCGGTAGGCGAAGATGGAGCGGTGACCACTCCCCGCACCGCACCCCGCCTGATCGCCACCGACCTGGACGGCACGCTGCTGTGCGCCGGCGGCACCGTCTCCGAGCGGACCGCCGCCGCGCTGGCCGCCGCCGAGGCGGCCGGGGTCCAGGTGGTCTTCGTGACCGGTCGGCCGCCGCGCTGGATGCAGCAGGTCAGCAGCCACATCGGCGGCCACGGCGTGGCGATCTGCTCCAACGGCGGCGCGGTGGTCGACGTGCGGCGCGGCGAGCTGCTGGAGTCGTTCCCGCTCGGCGCGGAGGCCGCGCTGGCGGTGGTGGCGGCGCTGCGGGCGAAGCTGCCCGGTACCGCCTTCGCCTTCGAGTACCCGGCCGGGTTCGCCCGCGAGCCCGGCTACGAGGTGCGGATGTGGGGCCAGGACGAGAACCACCCGATCGGCCCGGCCGAGGAGCTGCTCGGCACCGGGGGGCCGGTCACGGGCCTGTTCAAGCTGCTGGCGAAGCACCCGGACCTCGACCCCGACAAGCTGCTCTCGGTGGCCCGCGAGGCGGCCGGGCACCTCGCCGAGATCACCCGGTCCGCGCCGATCCCGCTGCTGGAGATCAGCGCGCCCGGCGTCACCAAGGCGAGCACGCTGGCCCGCTGGTGCGCCGGGCGCGGGATCGACCGGAGCGAGGTGGTGGCCTTCGGCGACATGCCGAACGACCTGGAGATGCTGGCCTGGGCCGGTACCGCGTACGCCGTGGCCAACGCGCACCCGCAGGTGCTGGCGGCGGTGCCGCTGCACACGGTGAGCAATGAGCTGGACGGCGTCGCGGCGGTGCTGGAGCGGCTGCTCGGCCACTGAGCCGAAACACGAAGGCGCCGCGAAGGGCCGCGAGGAAGCCGCAGACCGCCGAGCGGGCCGGGAACGCGAGGAGGCCGGGCCGGACCGGCATTCCGCCGCTCCGGCCCGGCCGGGCCCGGCCGGGCGGTCCGGCTACCCGAAGCGGCCGTTGACGTAGTCCGCGGTCCGCTGGTCCCGCGGATCGGTGAACAGCTGCTCGGTCGGTCCGGCCTCGACGATCCGCCCCGGGGTGTCGTGGGTGGCCAGGAAGAACGCGCAGGACTGCGAAACGCGCTGCGCCTGCTGCATGTTGTGGGTCACGATCACGACGGTGAGCCGCCCCCGCAGCTCCGCGATGGTCTCCTCCACCCGGCGGGTCGAGGTGGGGTCGAGCGCCGAGCACGGCTCGTCCATCAGCAGGATGTCCGGCGAGACGGCCAACGACCGGGCGATGCACAGGCGTTGCTGCTGCCCACCGGAGAGCGCGCCGCCCGGGGTGTGCAGCCGGGTGGCGACCTCGTCCCAGAGGCCGGCCCGGCGCAGGCTGCTCTCCACCAGGTGCTCGCGCTCCTCCTTGGACACCTTGATGCCGGCCAGCTTCAGCCCGCTGGAGACGTTGTCCTGAATGGACATCGCCGGGAACGGGTTGGGCCGCTGAAACACCATCCCGATCCGCCGCCGGACCTCGGCGGGCCGCCGGCCGGGCCGGTACACGTCGTCGCCGTCCAGCAGCACCTCCCCGGCGAGCTGCGCGCCGCGGACCATCTCGTGCATCCGGTTGAGGATCCGCAGGTAGGTGGACTTGCCGCAGCCGGAGGGGCCGATCAGCGCGGTGACCTCCCCGGCGGGCATGCCGAGCGAGACCCGCTCCAGCACCTTGTGCGAGCCGAACCAGGCGGAGACGTCCCTGGTCTCCAGGCCGGCCAGCGGGGCGCCGGCGGCGTCCGCCGGGTGGACCGGCGGCAGGGTCAGCGTGGTCTCGCTCGCGGAGCCGCCCCGGTCGTGCGGGGCGAACGGGTCGAGCGGGGGTACGTCGGTCATCGGTGCATCCGTCATCGGTACGGTCCTCCGGGCGCGCTTCAGTAGAGGTTGGGCAGCAGGGCGGCGGCGTTCTCGTAGACGGCCCAGAGGATCGCGGCGATCACCGGCGCGATGCTGAGCCAGGCGGCCGAGCGGCGCCAGATCCGGGCCAGCAGGATCGCGGCGACCACCGCGCCCAGCAGCCCGAGCGACCACAGCTGCAGCGTGGCCAGCGCGCCCTTGTCGGCGGCCAGCGCCTTGTCGTACGGCACGGTGGCGGGGCGCCCGCCGGGGTTGACCTCCGGGTCGCCGTCCAGCCGGGCGCCGATCATCACCGTCGAGCCGGGGATCCAGTCGGAGTCCCCGGTGACCAGCACCAGCCGGTTGCGGACCGGGTCGCTGATCGGGTGGTCGCCGTCCCCGTAGACGTTGACGGTGTAGGTGAACCTGCCCTGCCCGGTGGTCGCCTCGATCCGGTCGCCGACCCGGAGCCTGGACAGCTCGGCGAACGGCGCGCCGAAGGTCGCCCCGCGGCCGAACACCACCGCGACCCCGGTCTGCCCGGGCAGCGCGGTGTCCCGGCGGTGGCCGGGCCCGCGCATCAGGTCCCGGCCGGTGGTGCCCTCCACCACGACGGCCCCGTGCAGACCGATCGCCGGGATGTCGAGCAGCGCGACCGGGTCCCCGTCGGCGGCGCCGCCGGTCGGCGCGACCGCCTTGGCCAGCTGGTCCCGGAAGGTCTTGTACGCGGTCGACTGGTAGTGCCGCTGCTGGAGGTGCGAGAGCGTGAAGAGGTAGCCGACGAACCCCATCGTGAGCGCCGCCAGCAGGCTGACCGCCCAGGCCCCCTGGAGGAACCGCCGCCGGGCCGGCCGGGCGGCGCCGGGGCCCGCCCCGGCCGCCTCCGGGTCCGGGGCGGGCGTCGCGGCGGCCGGCGCGGCCGGGGTGCCGGTGGCGGGGGGCGCCGGCTTCTCCAGCGCCGGGGCGGTCACGACCGGCCGCCGGCGGAGGTGCGGCGCCGCATCAGACGGCGGCCGAGCAGCGGCGGGACGAGCACGACGGCGAGCAGTTCGAGCGCGGTCAGGGTGGACAGCATCCAGTCGTCCGGCCGTCCGTCGACGGCGACCACGTTGGCCGTGACCTCGCCGGCGGTGGCGGCGCGGCCGCGCGCGACCACCTGGCCGGTCTGCGGGTCGACGACGTCCTCGGCCGCGGCCTGGTCGCCCTCGGTGCCGGTGCCCGCGGCCGGGTCGACCGCGCCGGGCTGGTCGGCCGTGCCGCCGGTGCCGCCCCCGGCGGTCCCCCCGGCCCCCGCCGCGCTCCCGGTGCCCCCGGTGCCGGACGATCCGCTGCCGGTGCCGCTCGCCGAGGGGGTCTTCCCCGCCCCGCCGCTCGCGCTGCCGCCCGTCCCGCCGGTGGCGGAGCCGGCGCCCCCGGTGGCGGAGCCGCCGGTGCCGGAGCCCGAGCCGGACCCGGACTTGACCGCCTGGCCGCCCTGCACGGTGCAGTCCAGCGGGGCGCCCTTGGCGTCGCACGGGCTGGGCTGCGGGGCGTTGTCCAGCACGGTCAGCCGGCCGGCCGAGTTGAAGGTCGGGTTGGCGCAGTTGGCGAGGGTGTTGGCGTCGACCGGGCTGGCGTTGCCGGGGATGTGCTGGGTCTGCAGCAGCCCGCCGCGGACCAGGTTGCGCGGGATCGGGGAGTAGCCGAGGCCGTCCGCCTCGCCCTGGCCCTCGCAGAGCACGTAGGCGAGGAAGCGGCTGAGGGCGCTGCCCTTGTCGTTGGTGAAGCGCGGCGGCGGCGGGAGCGCCGCCCCGGCCCGCGGCACGATGAGGTAGCTGTAGCTGGAGAGCGGGTACGACCTCGGGTCGTTCATCGAGTAGACGCCGTCGAGGTTCTGCTGGAGGTAGTCCGGGTCGTCGGCGGCGGTGCTGTCGTCCACGCCGCGGATCTTGGCGGCGGTGAGCGCGACGGCGACGTTGGAGGCGGTCGGCAGGGTGTAGTAGCCGGCCGGGTTGAGCACCTTCACGACGGGCCAGTTGCTGCGCTTGGCGAAGGCGTACTCGTCGTAGCCGATGGTGCCGAGGCCGGACGGGGCCTTGATGTAGCCGGCCACGACGTCGGAGCCGTTCTGCGCGGTCATCCGGCCCGACGGCGGGAAGAACTCGGTGTAGTCACCGCAGCTGACGCCGTTGACGCCCTTGCAGTACTCCTCCCACTGCGCGCCGTGGGTGTGGCTCATCCAGCGGGTGAACTGGGCGGTCGCGCCGGAGCCGTCGGAGCGGACCACCGGGGTGATCGGGAGGCTCGGCAGGGCCTTGCCGTAGTCCGCGGTGATCTTCGGGTCGTTCCAGTTGGTGATCTTGTTGGTGAAGATGTCGACCACGGTCTGCGGGGAGAGCCGCAGGTCGCGGACCTGCTTGCCCGCGACGACCAGGTTGTACATGAAGGTCGTCCCACCGGCGGTGATCGGCACGTAAGAGAAGCCGTACCGGGGGTTCTCGGCCTTGCCGGAGCCGCCGGCCTGGCCGGCCTGGCCGAGGCCGGTGTCGGTCTGCGAGCGGAACGGCACGTCGGAGGCGGTGAAGTCGTCCTGGCCGATGCTCCACTGGTTGCGGCCGGCCGCCGAACCGATCGGGTTGAAGTTGATCTGGATGCCCTGCGGAGCGACGTCCTGGCGCCACTGGTCGATGGCCGGGCCGGCCCAGCTGGAGCCGTCGGCGTTGAGCGCGGTGGCCGCGAAGGCGGGGGTGCTCTGCCCCAGCAGGAGGGAGCCCGCGGCGAGGATCAGGGACAGCAGCACGGCGAACGTGCGTGCCACGGGGCGGCTTGCGGCCTCCCACGACATGGGAACTCCTCTGGTACTGAAGGCGTTTGGGCGGGACATCAGTGCTCCCCGAGGGCGGTGGCCACGTCGGCGGGCCGGGCGGCGGTACGGGCGGTGGCCGCGGTCGAGGGCCGGGCGGATCCCCGGTGGCCGCCCCGGGCGGAGGCCTCGGCGACGGCGGCGGCGCGGTCGATCCGGCGCTTCTGGCGGCGCGTCAGCTGACCCGGCTTGCGGCCGCCGACGACGCGGGCGGTGACGAACAGGACGAGCACCACGATCATCAGGGTCAGCGCGGCGGCGAAGGCGCGCGCGATCATGTCGGGATAGGGCTGCTTGACGTAGTTCCAGATGTACAGCGGCAGCGAGACCTGGTGCTCGCTGAACGGATTGCCGTTGAACTGCGAGGTGAACCCCGAGGTCAGCAGCACCGGGGAGGTCTCGCCGACGCCGCGCGCCATGCCGAGCACCACGGCCGTCACCAGTCCGGGCCGGGCGGTCGGCAGCACCACGTTCCAGACCGTGCGCCACTGGCTGCCGCCGAGTGCGTACGAGGCCTCCCGCAGCGTGCCGGGCACCAGCCGGATGACCACCTCGGCGGCCCTGGTGACGATCGGCATCATCATCACGGTGAGGGCCAGCGAGGCCGCGAAGCCGCTCTTCTCGAAGCCGAAGGTGATGATCACGACGCCGAGGATGAACAGGCCCGCGACGATCGACGGCAGCGCGGTCATCGCCTCGACCAGGGTCCGCACCGGCCGGGCCATCCGGCCGCCGACCTCGGACATGAAGACCGCCGCCGCGATGCCCAGCGGGACCGCGAACAGCGTGGCCAGGCCGAGCTGTTCGAGCGAGCCGACCAGCGCGTTGAGCGCGCCGCCCGAGGTGATCGGGGAGAGCGGGGCGGTGTGGTCCATCGACTCGGTGAAGAAGTTGAGGTGCCGGGCCGCGTCGTAGCCGCGCACCAGCACGTAGCCGATCTGGTCGGCGATCAGGCCGACGACCAGCAGGCCGGAGCTCCAGGCGACGACCGAGACCAGCCGGTCCCGGACCATCAGCGGGTTCCACTGGAGGCGGCCGATGGCGAAGTAGCCCACCAGGAACAGGGCGTACCAGCAGAGCAGGAAGCCCTGCGCACCGCTGAACGGCAGGATCCGCTCGTAGAGCATCCAGTCCAGGGCGAGCGAGCCGACCAGCGCACCGACCAGGGTCAGCACGTCCTCGCGGGTGAAGCCGCCGAGCCGGACCCGCTTCTCGGGGCGCGGCGCGGCGGCGGCCGCGGGTGGGTCGGCCGGCGCGGCCACGGTGGCCGGCGGCAGGTCGAGGGTGGTCATCGGGCGGTCCCTTCACGGCGGAGCGGCAGCGGGCGGCGCGGCGACGGGCGGCCCGGCAACGGGCGGCGCGGCAAGGGGCCGCGCGGCAACGGGCGGCGGGTGGCGGGGTGGGCCATGGTCAGTCCGCCGTCGAAGCGCCGGAGCGAGACCGGTTGATCACGAACCCGGCGCCCAGGTTGACCAGCAGGGTGAGCGCGAAGAGCACCAGGCCGGCCGCCATCAGCGCGGAGAGCGAGAGCTCGTCCGACTCGCCGAAGCGCAGCGCGATCAGCGCCGAGATGGAGTTGGCGCCGTTCTCCAGGATGTGGCTGATGGCCTTGAAGTTCGGCGAGATGATGAGCGCGACGGCGATCGTCTCGCCCATCGCCCGGCCGAAGCCCAGCATCACCGCGCCGATCACACCGCCGCGGCCGAACGGCAGCACCACCGCGCGGACCATCCCCCACCGGGTCGAGCCCAGCGCGTACGCGCCCTCCCGCTCGCCCTGCGGGGCCTGCGAGAACACCTCCCGGCTGAGCGAGGCGACGATCGGGATGATCATCAGCGAGACGACCACCCCGGCGATGAAGGTGGAGGAGGTGTAGGACGTCCCGATGTCGCCGGTGCGCACCTTGAGGAAGGGGATCGCGTCGCCCAGGTGGTTGGTCAGCCAGCGGACGAAGCCGATGATGCGCGGCTGGAGGAAGAACAGCCCCCAGAGGCCGTAGACGATGCTGGGGATCGCGGCCATCAGGTCGATGAGCGAGACCAGCGTCGCCCGCAGCCGGGTCGGCGCGTACTCGGAGATGAAGATCGCCGTGGTCAGCGCCACCGGCACGGCGATCACCAGGGCGATCACCGCGATCAGCAGGCCGTTCGGCAGGACGGCGGCGATCCCGAAGTTGTGGGCCTGGGTCTGCCACTTCTGCTCGGTGAGGAAGGACCAGCCCACCTCGCCCAGCGCGTTCGCGCCGCGCAGGATCAGGAAGAACGCGATCAGTCCCATGATCGCGAAGACGGAGAGGCCCGCCACCCGCAGCGCTCCCCGGAACACCCGATCTCCGGGCGTGGCGGGGGCGGTGATGACGCGGGGGACATCGGGTTCTGGTGGACGTGGAGCCCCGGCGTACGGTGCCGCGGGCTCGGCGGCGGCTGTCATGGTCTGCTCTCCGGCGCGCTCGGTACGGAAGTACTCGGTACAGGGGAGGCCCCGGGCCGTGGCGCCCGGGGCGGAGGACTCGGCGGGGCCGTGACGGCGGCCCCCCCGAGCCGGTGCGTCCGCTGGATCAGGGCCGGCGGCGCACCCGCGCCCAGGTCCGGCCCACGGCGGAGACGGCGCGCTCGCCGGCGGGCGTGCCGCCGAGGAAGAGCGCGGCGGGGCCGCCGATCAGCAGCACCAGGCCCGCGACCACCGCGATCGGCAGCAGCAGCCGGGCGGTGCCGGCGCGGTCGGCCGCCGGGGAGCCGGCGGCGACCGGAGCGGCCGCGAGCGGGCCCGCCGAAGCGCCCGGCGTGGCGGTGGCCTTGGC
>NZ_JBHWUI010000180.1:0-15861 GCF_042737525.1 Kitasatospora sp. NPDC059973
GGCGCGGCGGCCGGCGCCGGCGTCCGCGGGTCGCCTAGCCGCCCGCGACCGGCTCCGGCGGGCGGCTCAGAGCCCGCGCAGGGCGCCGCCGTCGACCGGGATCATCACACCGGTCAGATAGGAGGCGGCGGGGGAGAGCACGAAGGCGGCGACCTTCCCGAACTCCGCCGGGGTGCCGTAGCGGCGGAGCGGGATGCCGGCGCTGTTGCGGGCCCGGGCGGC
This sequence comes from Kitasatospora sp. NPDC059973, assembly GCF_042737525.1. Taxonomy (NCBI): domain Bacteria; kingdom Bacillati; phylum Actinomycetota; class Actinomycetes; order Kitasatosporales; family Streptomycetaceae; genus Kitasatospora; species Kitasatospora sp. NPDC059973. The sequence continues at coordinate 223 of NZ_JBHWUI010000180.1, forward strand.
GGCGGGGTCGCCGCCGAGGGCGTCCAGTTCGCGGACCCGGTCGGTGTCGATCCTGGCCGGGAGCAGGCCGACCACCCGGATCCCGCGCGGGCCCAGCTCGTCGGCGAGCGACTTGGCGGCCATCGCCAGGCCCGGCCGCAGCCCGTTGGAGATGCCCAGGCCGGGGATCGGCTCGCGGACCGAACCGGAGAGCACGAAGCCGATCACACCGCCCTCGCCGAGCGCCTCGGCCGCGGCCCGGGCCAGCCGCAGGGCGCCGAGGAAGACCGATTCGAAGGCGCCGCGCCAGGCCTCCTCGGGGGCGGTGCTCACCGGGCCGGGCGGCGGGCCGCCGACGCTGATCAGCACGCCGTCCAGCCGGCCGAAGCGCTCCACGGCCGCGCCGAGCAGCCGCCCGGCGGTCTCCGGGTCCGCGTTGTCGGCGACCAGGCCGTGCGCCGCGCCGCTGCCGCCGAGGGCGTCGAGCTCGGCCACCGCCGCGTCGACGGACTCCTTGTTCCGCCCGCTGACCAGCACCCGGGCGCCGTCGGCGGCGAGCTCGCGGGCGGCCGCCAGGCCGAGGCCCCGGGTGGCGCCGGTGACCACGTACACCGTGTCCTTCAGTCCAAGATCCATGGTTCCCATCCTGCCGGGTCGGGGGAGCGGCGGGGTAGGGGGCACGGCGGCCGCCGCGGCCCGGGGCGGCGGCGAGTTTCGGCCGACTGCGTCCGGGAGCTGGCCTTGACGCCCGCGTCAAGGTCTACCGTCGTACCCGACGGCGTTCGAACGGCGGTCGGAAGGAACGGGTGCGGTCATGCGGATCGGTGAGCTGGCGGAGCGGGCGGGGACGACCACCCGGGCACTGCGGTACTACGAGCAGCTCGGGCTCTTACCCGCCCGACGGGCCGGCAACGGCTACCGCGCGTACGGCGAGGACGATCTGCGGCTGCTGAAGCAGATCCGCACGCTCCAGGACTTCGGTTTCGAACTGGAGGAGACCCGCCCGTTCGTCGAGTGCCTGCGGGCGGGCCACCCGGAGGGGGACTCCTGCCCGGCCTCGTTGGAGGTCTACCGGCGCAAGCTGGCCGAGCTGGACGAGTGCATCACCCGGCTCCAGGAGGTCCGTACGCAGGTGGCCGAGCAGTTCGCCCGGGCCGAGCAGGCCCGTGACGAGCTGGCGGCCGAGGCCGCCTGGCAGACGCCGCAGTGTGAGTTGGCAGTCGAGTGGGAGGAGCGGTAGATGGGGAAGATCGCTGGAGTGCCGGAGGTCACGGACGACACGTTCGCGACCGAGGTGCTGGGGGCCGAAGGGCCGGTCCTGGTGGAGTTCACGGCGGACTGGTGCCCGCCGTGCCGCCAGATGGTGCCGGTGCTGGCCGACATCGCGAAGGAGCAGGCGCACCGGCTCACGGTGGTCACCGTGGACGTGGACCACAATCCGCAGACCCAGGCCGCGTACGGGGTCCTGTCGATGCCGACGCTGATGGTCTTCCGGGGCGGTGAGCCGGTGAAGTCCATGGTCGGCGCCCGGGCCAAGGTGCGGCTGCTGCGCGAACTGGAGGACGTGCTGTAGCTCGCGGGCTACGCCGGCACGCTCTCCTGCTCCACCTCGGCCTCGGCGGCCTCCTTGGCGCGGTCCTTGGCCTCGCGGCGCACCATCACCCAGAAGCCGACCGGGATCATCGCCGTGAACAGCCACCACTGGACCGCGTACGCCATGTGCGGGCCGATGTCGGAGTGGTTGGGCTCGGGCAGCAGCTCGGGCTGGTCGGCCGGGGCCGGGGTGGTGGCGGTGAGCTCCAGGTAGCCGCCGAGCAGGGTGGCGCCGGTCTCGCCGGCCTGCTGCTCGGTGCTGATCAGGTTGAACTGCCGGTCCGGCAGGCCGGCCCGGTCCCGGATGCCGCTGCCGGCCGCGGTCTCGTCGGCGCGCAGGCGGCCGGTGAGGGTGACCTCCCCGCCCGGCGCGGCCGGCACCTGCGGGTACTCGGTGGCGGAGCCGCCGGACGCCACCCAGCCGCGGTTGACCAGGACGCTGCCCTTGCCGTCGGAGAGCCGGAGCGGGGTGACGACGAAGTAGCCGATCTTGTCCCCGCCGGAACCGGTCCGCTTGCGGACCACGAACTCGTGCGCCGGGTCGTACTCCCCGGTCGCCGTCACCGTCCGCCAGGTCAGGTCCTTGGGGACGGTGAAGCCGGGCGAGCCCGACAGCGTGTCGAACGGGACCGGCCGGCCGGTGAGTGCCTGGGCGATGAGCTCGTTGCGGGCCACGCGTGCCTCGTGGCGGTGCAGCTGCCAGAACCCCAGCCGGATGGTGGTGGGGATCAGCAGCAGGGCGATCAGCAGCGTGATCACCCAGCGCCGCGAGAGCAGAAAACGGTACACACGGGCACGGTACGCCCACCTCACAACCGGATCACGCACCGGGGTGCGGGGCGACCTCGCGCAGCAGATGCAGGAAGGCGTCCTCGCCGAGGACCGGCGTGCCGACCTCGCGGGCCTTGCGGGCCTTGCCGCTCCAGCCCCCGGGCTCGTTGGTGACCAGCAGGCTGGTGAGCCGGCTCACCGAGGAGGCGATGTGCAGGCCGGCCTCCACCGCGCGGTCCTCCAGCACCTCGCGGTCGGTCGCGGTGTCGCCGGTGAACGCCACCCGCATGCCCTGCACCAGCGGCTTGCCGTCCTCCCAGCGCCCCGGGTTCGGGTAGGGGCACGGCGGGCGCTTCCTGGCCTGCCGGTAGGAGGCGCCGGTCCAGGAGCCGCGGGCGGGGGAGGCGGGCTCCTCCACGCCGAGGTCGGTGACGGCCACACAGGTCTGCAGCGGCAGTGGGACGCCCCCCGAGCGGGCCAGGTGCAGGCTGGGCCGGAACGCCTCGGCCAGCACCCGGGCGTCGTCGAGGGCGTTGTGCGCCTGGCGCTGGCGGACGCCGAAGTACGCCGCGAGCGAGGCCAGCTTGCCGTTGGGCAGCGGCAGCCGCAGGTCGCGGGAGAGGACCATGGTGCAGAGCCGCTGGTCCACCGGGGCGCGCAGGCCGGCCCGGGAGAACTCGCGGGAGATCATGTTCCAGTCGAAGAGCGCGTTGTGGGCGACCATCACCCGGCCGCGCAGCCGCTCGGCGAACTCGTCGGCGATCTCCGGGAAGGTGGGCGCGCCCGCCAGCACGTCGTCGGTGAGGCCGTGGATCCAGACCGGGCCGGGATCGCGCCCGGGGTTGACCAGCGTGTACCAGTGGTCGGTGACCTCCCCGTCGGCGTCCAGCTGGTAGAGGCCGGCCGAGATGACGCGGTCCGAGCGGCCGAGCCCGGTGGTCTCGACGTCGACCACCGCGAAGCCCTCGTCGGGGGCGGCGGAGCGCTGGGCGGGGACGGGGACGGTCCGCGGCGCGCCGTTCGTCTCGGGCTGGATCGCATGCATGGTCAAACAGAATAAGCGCCGCCGCGACCGGGCTCGGCCGAAATGTTCGTACCGGTCGGCCGGAATAGAGTGGGACGCGTATTCGTCGTACACCCAGTCGAATATCCCCCGGCCGCACCACACCCCCACGCGGCCGTCTCTGCGAAGGACGAGTCCCCCATGCGCGCCACCGTGATCCACGGCCCGAACGACATCCGGATCGAGGAGGTGCCGGACCCGGTGATCCAACGCCCGACCGATGCCGTGGTGCGGGTGGTGAACGCCTGCATCTGCGGCAGCGACCTCTGGGCCTACCGGGGCGTGGCGGCGCGGACGGCCGGGCAGCGGATCGGGCACGAGTTCCTCGGCGTGGTCGAGGAGGTCGGCACCGAGGTCCGCGACGTGCGCCCGGGCGACTTCGTGGTCGCCCCGTTCGTCTGGTCGGACGGCACGTGTGATTTCTGTCGCGAGGGCCTGCAGACCTCCTGCCCGCACGGCGGCTTCTGGGGCGAGGTCGGCTCGGACGGCGGCCAGGGCGAGGCCGTGCGCGTGCCGTTCGCTGACGGCACCCTGGTGCGGCTGCCCGGCGAGGCGGCGGGCGACGAGAAGCTGCTGCCGAACCTGCTCGCCCTCTCCGACGTGATGGCCACCGGCCACCACGCGGCCGTCACGGCGGGCGTGCGCGCCGGTGCCACCGTCGCGGTGGTCGGCGACGGCGCGGTCGGCCTGTGCGGTGTCCTGGCGGCGCACCGGCTCGGCGCGGGCCGGATCATCGCGCTCGGCCGGCACACCGCCCGTACCGACCTGGCCCGGCGCTTCGGGGCGACGGACGTGGTCGCCGAGCGCGGCGAGGCGGCGATCGAGGCGGTCAAGGAGCTGACCGGGGGACAGGGCGCGCACGCCGTGCTGGAGGCCGTCGGTACCGAGGAGTCGATGCGGACCGCGATCTCGATCGCCCGGGACGGCGGCGCGGTCGGGTACGTCGGCGTCCCGCACGGCGGTAGCGCCGGCGTGGACATCGGCCAGATGTTCGGCCGAAACGTTTCGCTCAGGGGCGGAGTCGCGCCGGCCCGCGCGTACATCCCCGAGCTGCTGCCGGACGTCCTCTCCGGCGCCATCGAGCCCGGCCTGGTCTTCGACCGCACCGTCGACCTGGACGGTGTCCCGGACGGCTACCGGGCGATGGACGACCGCTCCGCGCTGAAGGTGCGGATCGCTTTCTGACGCATCGTCACCACAGGCTCCACGAAGGGCGGCACCGCACATCGGTGCCGCCCTTCCCGTTGTCGGGAAGTGATGGTTTTCGGCCAATTGACTAGCGCGAGCGGGTGAACGGATGGCTGGTCACGGACAACCCCTTTCGGAGCGGGCACGACCCTCCTAGCATTGCGCGGCGCGCATCCGGACTGTGACGCCCCTCACGTCCGATCGTTCCACTGGTGCGACCACTACGCCGAAGGAGTGAGGAGACAGCGTGGAATCGCCGCCGATCACCACTGCCCCTACCGAAGTCCAACTCATTGAAGAGCGCGAGGAGTTCCGCACCCTTCGAAGCTCGTTCCGGAGCTTCGCCTTCCCGGTCACCATCGGCTTCGTCCTCTGGTACCTGCTCTACGTCCTGCTCTCCAGCTACGCCCCCGGCCTCATGGGCACCAAGGTGGCCGGGCACGTCAACGTCGCCCTGGTGCTGGGGCTGCTGCAGTTCGTCACCACCTTCGCCATCGCGGCCTGGTACGCGCGCTACGCGGACCGGCGGCTCGACCCGCCCGCCGCCGCGATCCGCGAAGCCCAGGGCGCCGTGGTCCACGCTCCCCGGGAGGCCGCCGAATGACCCTGCTCGCCAGCTCCGCCACCGAGCACCGCGGTCTGACGATGACCCTGTTCGGGTTCTTCGTCCTGGCCACCCTCGGCATCACCGTCTGGGCCGGACGGCAGACCAAGGGCGCCGCCGACTTCTACGCCGGCGGCCGGAGCTTCACCGGGTTCCAGAACGGCCTGGCCATCTCCGGCGACTACATGTCCGCCGCGTCCTTCCTCGGCATCGCCGGCGCCATCGCGCTCTCCGGCTACGACGGCTTCCTCTACTCGATCGGCTTCCTGGTCGCCTGGCTGGTCGCCCTGCTGCTGGTCGCCGAACCGCTGCGCAACTCCGGCCGCTACACCATGGCCGACGTCCTGGCCTTCCGGATGAAGCAGCGCCCCGTCCGGACCGCCGCGGGCATCTCCACCATCGTGGTGTCGATCTTCTACCTGCTCGCCCAGATGGTCGGCGCCGGCACGCTGGTCGCCCTGCTGCTCGGCGTCAGCGGGGACGGCGCCAAGCGGCTGACCATCGTCGCGGTCGGCGCCCTGATGGTGATCTACGTGGTGATAGGGGGCATGAAGGGCACCACCTGGGTGCAGATCGTCAAGGCGGTGCTGCTGATCGCGGGCACCGCCCTGATGACCGTCCTGGTGCTGGCCAAGTACCACTTCAACCCCTCCGCGCTGCTCGGCGCCGCCGCCGACGCCAGCGGCAAGGGCGCCGCGTTCCTCGAACCGGGGCTGAAGTACGGGGTCAACGGGACGACCAAGCTCGACTTCCTCAGCCTCGGGATCGCGCTGGTGCTCGGCACCGCGGGCCTGCCGCACATCCTGGTCCGCTTCTACACCGTCCCCACCGCCAAGGCCGCCCGGAAGTCCGTGCTCTGGGCGATCGGCATCATCGGCGGCTTCTACCTGATGACCCTGGCGCTCGGCTTCGGCGCGGCCGCGCTGGTCGGCCCCAAGGCGATCAAGGCGGCCAACCCGGCCGGCAACACCGCCGCCCCGCAGCTCGCCGAGCAGCTCGGCGGCGGCCCGGGCACCACCGGTGGCGCGATCCTGCTCGCGGTGATCTCGGCGGTGGCCTTCGCCACCATCCTGGCCGTGGTGGCAGGCCTCACGCTGGCCTCCTCGGCCTCCTTCGCCCACGACCTCTACGCCAACGTCATCCGGCGCGGCAAGGCGTCCGAGAAGGAGGAGATCCTCTCGGCCAAGTGGGCCGCGGTCGCGATCGGCGCGGTCGCCATCGTGCTCAGCCTCTTCGCGGGGAAGCTCAACACCGCCGCCCTGGTCGCGCTGGCCTTCGCGGTGGCCGCCTCCGCCAACCTGCCCACGCTGCTCTACTCGCTGTTCTGGAAGCGCTTCACCACGACCGGCGCGGTCAGCTCGGTCTACGCCGGGCTGGTCAGCTCGGTGACGCTGGTGTTCTTCTCGCCGGTCGTCTCCGGCGGCAAGGCCTCGCTCTTCCCGGACGCCGACTTCCACTGGTTCCCGCTGGAGAACCCCGGCCTGGTCTCCATCCCGATCGGCTTCCTGGCCGGCTGGATCGGCACCCTGCTCTCCAAGGAGAAGGCCGACCCGGCGAAGTACGCTGAACTGGAGGTCCGCTCGCTGACCGGGCTGGGCGCCCACTGACGGGCGGGTGATGACTAAGCTGGCCCGGCCCCGCGGGAGCGGGGACCGGGCCGGCCGCACTCCCGGCCGCACACTCACGGGAAGGGACCGCCGTGCTGCTCGACACCTTCGGCCGGCAGGCCGTCGACCTGCGGGTCTCCCTCACCGACCGGTGCAACCTGCGCTGCACCTACTGCATGCCCGAGGAGGGCCTGCAGTGGCTGGCCAAGCCCGACCTGCTCACCGACGAGGAGATCGTCCGGCTGGTCGGCCTCGCCGTGCGCGAGCTCGGCGTCCGGGAGGTCCGGTTCACCGGGGGTGAGCCGCTGCTGCGCCCGGGGCTGGTCGGCATCGTCGCCGCCTGCTCCGCGCTCGAACCCCGCCCCGAGCTCTCGCTGACCACCAACGGCATCGGCCTCGCCCGGACCGCCGGGGCGCTGCGCGCCGCCGGGCTGGACCGGGTCAACGTCTCGCTCGACACCCTCGACCCGGACACCTTCCACACCCTCACCCGTCGCCGCCGCCACCAGGACGTGCTGGACGGGCTGAGCGCCGCCGTCGCCGCCGGGCTGACGCCGGTCAAGCTGAACGCCGTCCTGATGCGCGGGGTCAACGACCACGAGGCGCCCGAGCTGCTCGCCCGGTGCCTGGCGGAGGGCTACGAGCTGCGGTTCATCGAGCAGATGCCGCTGGACGCCCAGCACGGCTGGGACCGCTCGTCGATGGTGACCGCCGGGGAGATCCTGGAACGGCTCGCCACCCGGTTCACGCTGACCACCCCCGAGCCCTCGGACCGCCGCGGCGCGGCTCCGGCCGAGCGCTGGCTGGTGGACGGCGGCCCGGGCCGGGTCGGCGTGATCGCCTCGGTCACCCGGCCGTTCTGCCGCGCCTGCGACCGCACCCGGCTGACCGCCGACGGCCAGGTCCGCAACTGCCTGTTCGCGACCGGCGAGACGGACCTGCGGACGGCGCTGCGGTCGGGCGCCGGGGACGACGAGATCGCCGAGCTCTGGCGTGCGGCGATGTGGGGCAAGAAGGCCGGGGCCGGGATCGACGCCCCGGAGTTCCTGCAGCCCGAGCGGCCGATGTCCGCGATCGGCGGCTGACCGGCTCCGTACCGCCGGGCCCTGTCGCCGGGCCCTGTCGCCGGACGCTACGCGGACGGTTCGGCGGGGCCCGGCGCGTCCGGCGCGGTCCAGTCGGCGAGGGCGACGACCTCCTTGAGGAAGCCGCGCACGCCGAGGAACTGCGAGAGGTGCTCGCGGTGCTCCTCGCAGGCCGCCCAGGTCTTGCGGCGGTCGGGGGTGTGCAGCTTCGGGTTGTTCCAGACCAGCACCCACCGGGCGTCCGCCCGGCAGCCCTTGGCCGAGCAGACCGGTGCCTGCGTCTGCGGGGAGCCCGGGGATTCCATGGTGCCGTCCTCAGCGATAGCGGGTCATCTGCACCGCCAGTCTTTCACGCTCCCGGACGGCGACGGCGCGTCCGGGCATGGCGACGCCGGGCAGCCACGGGGGGAGCCGCCCGGCGTCGGTCCGTCGCTCCGACGGGGGATGCGGAGCGCGTACGCAGTATGTCACGGCAGGACCCCGGCATGGGGAGGTCTTGCATGATTAATCTGAGGTTCTTTTGAGCTTTCTGTCGAGGGAGTCGCTGGAAAACCCCCTAAAACGGACAGTCAGTTCGATGGCTGTGAAGAATCGGTGGGCACGCTCCGTGCCACACCGGCATCATGTGAAGCGCCGGCCCCACCGGTACCGCCGGGGCCGAGCATCAGTACGGTCTCCGGCGGTACGTCGAAGGTGCTCGGCAGCCCCGGCGCCCGCTCGCGGCCGGCGTTGGCGATCAGCACCGCGAAGTAGGGCAGCAGCACCGCGCCCGCGAGTGCGGCGAACGCGAGCACCCGCTGGACGTCCCACAGGACCACCGCGAGCAGCACGCAGACGGTGCGGAGCAGCATCGAGGCCACGTAGCGGCGCTGTCGGCCCCGGACGTCCTCGGTGAGGCTGCTGCGTGCCCCCGTGATCCGGTGGACCTGTCCACCGCCGGCGCTCTTGCCCATGTCCTACCGCCCTCGTCCACGCACCTGCCGTGCCTCGCAGCGCGGCCACTTCACGGTACGCCGCGCGGGGGCGGCCGACGAGACCGGGGGCGGACGCCGCGTCCTAATGGAGCAGGGAGAGGTACTCCGGGGGTACCGCGTCGGTCAGCCAGACGCCGTTGGCGCTGATCCGGAAGGCGTGACCGGCCGCCGCCATGGCGGCGGCGTCGACCGCCAGGACCACCGGCCGGCCGTGCCGGGAGCCGACCCGCAGCGCGGTGTCGGTGTCGGCCGAGAGGTGGACGTCCTGGCGGGCCATCGGCCGCAGGCCCTGGCGGAATATCGCGTCCAGGCTCCGGGAGGCGGTGCCGTGGAACAGCCGGGCCGGCGGCTCGGCGGCGGCCAGACCGAGGTCGACCGCCACCGTGTGCCCCTGGCTGGCGCGGATCGAGAGACCGTCGTCGGAGTAGGCGAAGCGGCGCTTGTTGTTGGTCGCCACCACGTGGTCCAGCTCGGACCTGGTCAGCCGGGTGCCGTTCGCCGCCAGCGCGGCGAGCAGCACGTCCACCCCGACCCAGCCGGCCTCGTCCAGCGTGATCCCGATCCGCTCGGGCTCGTGCCGCAGGACGCGGGACAGCGTCTTGCTGGTCCTGACCGTGCGCTTCTCGTCCATCTCTCCCGATCCCTCGCCCCCGAGCCGGCTAGGAGGCCTGGCTCACCGAACTCATGTTGAACCCCGCGACCCGCACCGGCGGCATCGCGGCCCGGGTGAACCAGTCGCCCCACTCACGCGGCAGGCAGCGCTCCGTCCGGCCCACCTCGGTGATCCGGCCGAGCAGGTCGACCGGCGACTCGTTGAACCTGAAGTTGTTCACCGCGCCGACCACCTGGCCGTTCTCCACCAGGTACACGCCGTCCCGGGTGAGGCCGGTGAGCAGCAGGTTCGCCGGGTCCACCTCGCGGATGTACCAGAGGCAGGTGACCAGCAGGCCGCGCTCGGTGCGGGCGATCATCTCGTCCAGGGTCGGCGCGCCCGCTCCGTCGGCCGTCTCCAGCACCAGGTTGTCCACCGCCGGGCGCAGTGCCAGGCCGGTGAGCCCGGCGGAGTGCCGGGTGGTGATCAGCTCGGCCAGCTCGCCGTCGCGGATCCACTCGGTGGCGGTGAGCTCCAGGCCGTTGTCGAAGACCGAGGAGTCCCCGCCGGTGGAGTGGGTCAGGACGAAGGGCGCCGCCTCCAGCCCCGGCTCGGCCGGGTCGGAGCGCAGCGTCAGCGGCAGGGCGGCCAGCTTGTCGCCCACCCTGGTGCCGCCGCCCGGCTTGGAGAAGACCGTCCGGCCCTCGGCGGCGTCCCGGCCGCCGGCGGACCAGCTGAGGTAGACCATCAGGTCGGCCACGGCCGAGGGTGGCAGCAGCGTCTCGTAGCGGCCGGCCGGCAGGTCGATCTTCCGGGCGCCCCAGGCCAGCCGCTTGGTCAGCTCGGTGTGCAGCGCGGCGACGTCCACGTCGGCGAAGTCCCGGGTGGCGGCGCCCGCCCAGGCGGAGCCGGACAGGTCGGCGGTCTTGGCGTTCAGCTCGACCGTGCCGGTCGGCTGGTCGTGGCGCAGCCGCAGGCCGGTGGAGGTGCCCAGGTAGCTGGAGACCACCTCGTGCCGGGCGAAGCCGTACAGCAGCTCGCCCTGGGCGGCGGCCCGGGCGAAGGCCTCGCCGAGGGCGGGCGCGAAGGCCGCGAAGACCTCGATCGAGGTCTCGGCCGGGGGCCCGGCGAAGTCGGGCGAGGACGGCCGGTCGGCCACCAGCGGCTGCGCGTCCTCGGCCGGACCGGCCGCCAGGGCAGCCTGCTCGGCGGCCCGCACCAGGCCCTCCACCTCGTCCGCGGTGACGGCCTCGCGGGAGACCACGCCGGAGGCGGTGCCCTCGGCGCCGGCCACGGTGGCGATCACGGTGAGCCGCCGGCCCCTGGTCACCCCGTTGGTGGTGAGCGCGTTGCCGGCCCAGCGCAGGTTGGCGGTCGACTCCTCGTCGGCGATCACCACGCAGCCGTCGGCGCGGGAGAGGCCGAGCGCCAGCTCGACGAGTTCGTGGGGCTGAATCGCGGTCATCAGTGACCCGCCTCCTGCTGGGTGTTGAGCACGTTGACGTTGCGGAACAGCGCCGAGGGGCAGCCGTGGCTGACCGCCGCGACCTGGCCGGGCTGGGCCTTGCCGCAGTTGAAGGCCCCGCCGAGCACGTAGGTCTGCGGGCCGCCGACGGCCGCCATCGAGCCCCAGAAGTCGGTGGTGGTGGCCTGGTAGGCGAAGTCCTTGACCTGGCCCGCGAGTTCGCCGTTGCGGATGGCGTAGGCGCGCTGACCGGTGAACTGGAAGTTGTAGCGCTGCATGTCGATCGACCAGGAGCGGTCGCCGACGATGTACAGGCCGTTCTCCACGCCGGCGAACAGGCCCTCGGTGTCGGGGCCGTCGGCGGCCGGCTGGAGCGAGACGTTGGCCATCCGCTGGACCGGGACGTGGGCGGGGGAGTCGGCGAAGGCGCAGCCGTTGGAGCGGTCGAAGCCCTTGAGCTCCGCCATGCCGCGGTCGAGCTGGTAGCCGACCAGGACACCGTCCTTGACGAGGTCCCAGGACTGCGTGGCGACGCCCTCGTCGTCGTAGCCGATGGTGGAGAGGCCGTGCTCGGCGGTGCGGTCGCCGGTGACGTGCATCAGCTCGGAGCCGTAGCGCAGCGAGCCCAGCTTGTCGAAGGTGGCGAAGGAGGTGCCGGCGTAGGCGGCCTCGTAGCCGAGCGCGCGGTCCAGCTCGGTGGCGTGGCCGATCGACTCGTGGATCGTCAGCCAGAGGTTGGACGGGTCGACGACCAGGTCGTAGCGGCCCGGCTCGACGCTCGGCGCCTTCATCTTCTCGGCCAGCAGGGCGGGCAGTTCGGCCAGCTCGGCGTCCCAGTCCCAGCCGGTGCCGCGCAGGTACTCGAAGCCGCGCCCGGCCGGCGGGGCCAGCGTGCGCATCGAGTCGAAGGCCCCGGTGCGCTCGTCCACCGAGGTGGCCTCCAGCGAGGGGTGCAGCCGGATCCGCTGCTGGGTGGTGACGGTGCCGGCGGTGTCGGCGTAGAACTTGTTCTCCTGCACCGTCAGCAGGCTGGCGCTGACGTGCGAGACGCCCTCGGCGCCGAGCAGGCGCGCGCTCCAGTCGGCGAGCAGCGCGGTCTTCTCCGCGTCCGGCACCTCGAAGGGGTTCAGCTCGTACGCGGAGACCCAGGTGGCGTCCGGGTAGACCGGCTCGTCCGCCAGCTCGACGCGCTCCTTCGCACCGGCCGCCCGGCTGATCCCGCCGGACAGCCGGGCCACCGCGACGGCCTGTTCGGCGACCCGCGCCGCCGCGGCCCCGGTGAGGTCGACCCCGGCGGCGAAGCCCCAGGCGCCGTCCAGCAGCACCCGGACGGCGAAGCCGAGCTGGACGCTGTCGGAGGTGCCGGCCGGCCGGGCGTCGCGCAGCCGCCAGGACGCGCTGCGGACCCGCTCCAGGCGGAAGTCGGCGTGTTCGGCGCCGAGTTCCCGGGCGCGGGTGAGTGCCGCGTCGGCCAGGGCGCGCAGCGGGTAGGCGAGGAACAGCGGGTCGACGGCGCGCCCGTGCGGGGCGCCGGAACTGCTGGTCGGGGACATCGGAGGCAAGCGGGCTCCCTGGTCGGGGGGGATGACGGTGCGGGTACTCCGAACCGGGTACCCGCACGGCATCATGTCCCGTTCAGGGGGTTTCGGCCAGCGCATTCGGGCGGTGACACGCGGCGGCCGCCGCCCCCGGGGATCCGGTCAGCCGACCGTCTCCCACCAGCCGTCCAGCTCCGGCGGGTTGTCGACGTCCACCCGCTCGCCGGGGCGCGGCACCGCGAGCGGGACGGCCTGCGCCTTGGCCTCGACCAGCAGCCGCTCGATCGGCTCGGCCCAGGGGTGCAGGCCCAGGTTGAAGGTGCACCAGTGGACGGGCACCAGCAGGCCGGCGTTCAGCTCGCGGTGGGCGAGGACGGCGTCCTCCGGCGTCATGTGGATGTCCGCCCAGGCCGTGTCGTAGGCGCCGATCTGCATCAGGGCGGCGTCGAACGGGCCGTGCTGCTCGCCGATCCGCGCGTAGCCCTCGAAGTAGCCGGAGTCCCCGGTGTAGAAGACCTTGCGGGTCGGCCCGGCGATCACCCAGGAGCCCCAGAGCGTGGTGTTGCGGGTCAGACCGCGCCCGGAGAAGTGGTGGGCGGAGGTGAGCGTGACGGCGAGTTCGCCGAGCGTGCAGGTCTCGTCCCAGTCCAGCTCGATGATCCGGTGCTCCGGGACGCCCCAGCGGCGCAGGTGGCCGCCGATGCCGAGCGGCACCGCGAACGGCGCGGACTGGCTGCGGACCAGCCGCTTGACCGTCGCCATGTCCAGGTGGTCGTAGTGGTCGTGCGAGATGAGCACCGCGTCGACCTGCGGCAGCTCCTCCAGCTCGACCGGCACCGGGTGCAGCCGCTTGGGGCCGACGTGCGCCGTGGGGGAGCAGCGCTCGCTCCAGACCGGGTCGAGCAGCACCCGGGTGCCCTCGATCTCGACCAGCGCGGAGGCGTGCCCGTACCAGGTGATCTCCACGCCCTCGGCGGCCTCGCGCGGTCCGCCGGCCGGGCGGACGGTGGGCACCGGGTGGGCCGGGACCCGGCCCTCGCGCTGGAACAGCATCCGGCGCACGGTGTCCCGGTCGATGTCCGGCGCGGACTTGGCCCGGGCCAGGGTGGACGGCGCGTTGTGGAAGACGCCGTCCCGGTACTGCGGGGAGTTGCGCACCCGGGCCTCCCGGGCGGCGTCCGGCCGCCGTCCGAAGGCCGCCGGCAGGTCGCGCAGCGACCAGGCGGCCGCTCCCGCGCCGGCCGCCAGGGCGGCCAGGGCCAGCAGTCGTCCCCGCCGGTGGGTGGTACCGGACTGTGCGTCGCTCATCCGTGCTCTGCCTTCACTCGTCGCCGTGGCCGCCGGGCCCCGCGCGCCGGGACCCGTCCGGGAACTTCGGTACGGCCGGCCCCGGTCGTCCCGCACCACGGGGGCAACGGGTGCGCCCCGTCGCGTTGTTCCCGGAAAACCGCCGCAGTGGACGCCACAAGGGTAGGCCGGGGCGGTCGGCGACCGGGGACGGGCGGGCTCCGGTACGGATTGTCGGATTGCGACAGTTCCTTCGGTGAGGCGCTGTGGGAGCCCGATTCGTCGCCGCCCGGGGCCGACCGATAGCGTCACACTGCGTGCTCATACCGACGTACGCGCACACTACGGAGAGAGGTGGATCGTTGAGCCGCTCGGTTCTCGTCACCGGAGGAAACCGGGGCATCGGCCTCGCGATCGCCCTGGCCTTCGCCGAGGCGGGCGACAAGGTCGCCATCACCAGCCGCTCGGGTGAGGTTCCCGCGGAGCTGGCCAAGTACGACGTGCTCGCGGTGCGCTGCGACATCACCGACAACGCGCAGGTCGACGCGGCGTTCACGGAGATCGAGGCCAAGCACGGCGGGGTCGAGGTGCTGGTCGCCAACGCGGGCATCACCCACGACACCCTGCTGCTGCGGATGTCCGAAGAGGACTTCACCTCCGTCGTGGACACCAACCTGACCGGGGCGTTCCGGGTGGTCAAGCGCGCCTCCAAGCTGATGATGCGCGCGCGCAGGGGCCGGGTCGTGCTGATCTCCTCGGTGGTCGGTCTCACCGGCTCCCCGGGCCAGGCCAACTACGCCGCCTCCAAGGCCGGCCTGGTCGGCTTCGCGCGCTCGCTGGCGCGTGAGCTCGGCCCGCGCAACATCACCGTCAACGTGGTCGCCCCCGGCTTCGTCGACACCGACATGACCGCAGTGCTCAGCGACGAGCGCCGCGCGGAGATCGTCTCGGGCGTGCCGCTGGGCCGCTACGCGGCGCCCGCCGAGGTCGCCAACACCGTGCGGTTCCTCGGTTCGGACGAGGCCGCGTACATCACCGGAGCCGTCATTCCCGTAGACGGCGGATTGGGCATGGGTCACTGAGCATGAGTGGAATCCTTGAGGGCAAGCGGATCCTGATCACCGGAGTGCTGATGGAGTCCTCCATCGCCTTCCACACCGCGAAGCTCGCGCAGGAGCAGGGCGCGGAGATCATCCTCACCGCCTTCCCCCGGCCCAGCCTCACCGAGCGCATCGCCAAGAAGCTGCCGAACCCGGTCAAGGTGCTGGAGCTGGACGTCTCCAGCGAGGAGCAGCTGGCCGGCATCGCCGACCAGGTCCGCGAGCACCTGCCGACCCTGGACGGCATCGTCCACTCGATCGGCTTCGCCCCGCAGGACGCCCTGGGCGGCAACTTCCTGAACACGCCGTGGGAGTCCGTGGCGACCGCCATGCACGTCTCGGCGTTCTCGCTGAAGTCGCTCACCACGGCGCTGCTGCCGCTGATGCAGGACGGCGGCTCGGTCGTCGGTCTGACCTTCGACGCCCAGTTCGCCTGGCCGAAGTACGACTGGATGGGCCCGGCCAAGGCCGCGCTGGAGGCCACCTCCCGCTACATGGCCCGTGAGCTCGGTGACCGCAACATCCGGGTCAACCTGGTCTCGGCCGGCCCGATCGGCTCGATGGCCGCCAAGTCCATCCCGGGCTTCGCGGACCTCGCCGCCACCTGGGACACCCGCTCCCCGCTGAAGTGGGACCTCTCCGACCCGGAGCCGGCCGGCCGCGGCGTCGTCGCCCTGCTCTCGGACTGGTTCCCGAAGACCACCGGCGAGATCGTCCACGTGGACGGCGGCCTGCACGCCATCGGCGCCTGACCGCTGCCCGCACCACCGCGGCCCGGCACCCCTCCTGGGGG
>NZ_JBHWUI010000181.1:0-15635 GCF_042737525.1 Kitasatospora sp. NPDC059973
GGCCGAGGCCGCGTTCGCCGACGGGTTCGGCGCCGCCGCGGCCCCGCCCGCGCCCCCGGCTCCCCCCGCCCCGGGCGCCACGCTGCTCGACTACCCCACGCTCGTCCTGGCCGGCCCCGACGAGCCCGCCGCCCGCCGGGGCACCCTCCACCCCACGGCCCCGACCCGCCCGACGCCCACCGGCTCCACCCTGAGCGGCCTGCCGCTCCCCCGCCACGCCGTGCCGCCGCGCGCCTCGGCCGGCTCCTTCGACCACCGCTTCGACGCCGCCGCCCCCGCCGACATCCCGTCCGACGGCACCTGGCACACCGTCACGATCGGCGAGATCCCGGTCACCGTCCGGCCCGAGTACGTCACCGTCCCCTCCGTCGAGGAGAAGGTCTACGGGACGCTGGTGCTGGCCAACGGGACGGCCCACGCCGTGCTGGCCGGTCCGGTCGAGGTCACCGTCGACGACGAGTTCCTGCTCACCGCCGCCCTGCCCACCCTCGCGCCGGGCGGGACGTGCCGGCTCGGCACCGGCGTGACCGAGAGCGTCGAGGTCGCGCGCCGCACCGAGCTGCACGAGTCCACCACGGGCATGCTGAACACCAGCACCGTGCTCGACCACCGGGTGCACGTGGAGCTCGCGAACCGGCTCGGGCACGCCGTCACCGTGGAGGTCCGCGAGCGTGTGCCGGTCGCCCCGGACAGCGAGATCCGGATCGAGGAACGGGCCGACTGGCACGCGCCCGCCGTCCCCTCCCCGGAGTGCCCGCCGAGCAGCCGGCTCTGGCGGGTCGAACTGCCGCCGGGCGGGCGGGCCGAACTCGACGGCGGGTACCAGATCAGAATCCCGGCCGGAAAGGCCATCGTCGGTGGAAACCGGAGGAACTGAACGATGAGCAGCGACACCATCCCCCTCCCGGTCACCGCCGTCACCTGCCTGGAGGACCGCAGCCAGGTCGAGCGCGCCGTGACCGTCGACCTCGCCGCGGGCGTCCAGCGGCTGCGCCTCGGCCCGATCACCGCGCTCGCCGTCGACCGGACCCTGCGGGCCGAAGCCACCGGCCTCACCCCCGCCGACGCCGAGTCGCCCGGGGTGGCGGGCCCCCGCGTCCTGGACGCCCGGATCGTCCGCGCCTGGACCCCGCGCGCCCCGCTGGCGCCCGGTCCGGACGACTCCGCGCTGCGCCACCGCGTCCACGAGCTCGACGTGCGGGCCCGCCAGGAGGACCAGCTGCGCCACCGCCTGGAGGCCCGGCTGGCCCTGCTCGCCCAGCTCTCCGCCGACCTGCTCCGCGAGGTCGGCGAGGGCGCCGGCGCCGGCGAGGTCGAACGGGCCCGCTGGGCCCGCGAGCTGGACCGGGTGGACGCCGAGCGCGAACGGTACGGCGAGGAGCTGCGGGCCGCCCACTCCCGGCTGCGCGACCTGGAGGTCGAGCGCTCAGAGGCCCGGACGGCCCTCGACGAGGCCGAGGAGGAGCCCGCCGAGCTGGTCGCCCACCTGGACCTCACCGTCGAGGCGGCCGCCGCAGGACCCGCCCGGCTGACCGTCAGCCACCTGGTGCCGTGCGCGGTCTGGCGGCCCTCCTACCGGGCCACCCTCGCCGAGGGGTCGCTCCACCTGGAGTCCGAGGCGGTGGTCTGGCAGCGCACCGGCGAGGACTGGACGGGCGCCCGGCTCACCTTCTCCACCGCCCGCTCGGCACTGGCCACCGCACCGCCCGCGATCAGCGAGGACGTGCTGGCCCTGCGCGAGCGCAGCGCCGAGGAGCGGCGCACGGTCGAGGTCGAACTGCGCGAGGAGACGATCAGCACCCTCGGCCCGTCCGAGGCCGTGCCGGGGGTGGACGACGGCGGCGAGGTCCGGATCCTGCGGGCCCCCACGCCGGCCACCGTGCCCTCGGACGGCCGGGCGCACCGGGTGCCGCTGGGCTCCTTCACCGCGCCCGCCACCGGCGAGTACGCCTGCGCCCCGGAGCTGTCGCCGCTGGTGACCCAGGTGGTCCGGTTCCGCAACGCGGCCGGGCACGCGCTGCTCGCCGGCCCGGTGGAACTGATCCGCGGCAGCGGCTTCACCGGCCGGGGCGAGCTGCCCTTCACCGCCGCGGGCGGCGAGGCGGAGCTGGCGTTCGGCAGCTCGGACGGCTACCGGGTGGTCCGGGAGACCGACGAACGGCAGGGCACCGCGGGGCTCACCCAGCGATCGGTGACCACCCGGACGGTCCGGCTGCACATCTCGCGCTTCTCGGGCCCGGAGGAGCGGGACGAGCAGCTGGTCACGGTGCGCGAGCGGGTACCGGTCTCCGAGGTCTCGGCGGTCGAGGTGCGGCTGCGCAAGGAGGAGTGCTCCCCGGCTCCGGACGCCTTCGACACCGAGGGCATCGTCCGCTGGGACCTCCCGCTCGGCCCGGGCGCCCGCCGGACGGTGACGCTGGTGTACGAGATCTCCGCCTCCGCGAAGGTGGCGGGCCTGTGACACCACTGCCTGCGACACCACTGCCTGCGACGCCACTGCCTGCGACGCCATCACCTGTGACACCGGCGCCTCCGACCCCATCACCTGCGACCCCACGACCTGTGACACCGGCGCCCGAACCCGGTCGGCCGCGCCCTCGCCGTGACGACCGTTCAGGTACAACAGGAACATGATCCTGCACCTCGCCCCCCTCGACGACTGGCTGGCCGACCCCGGCCGGCCGTACGCCACCGCCTCGCTGCTCACCGACGGGTTCATCCACTGCTCGGCGGACGAGCGGACGGCGCTCGCGGTGGCCAACGCCTTCTACGCCGACACTCCCGGTCCGCTGATGGTGCTGCTGATCGAGGAGTCGCTGGTGGAACCGATGGTGAAGTGGGAGGCCCCGAACGGCGCACCGCCGCCCGGAGCCACCCCCGGTGTGCTGTTCCCGCACATCTACGGGCGGCTGAACCGGTCCGCCGTGGTCGGCCTGGAGAAGGTCGAGCGCGGCCCGGACGGCCACTGGACGAACCTCACGCCCTGGAGCTGAACCGCCACCGGCCCGGTTACAGCCAGCCCCGCTCCCGGGCCGCCATTCCTGCCTGGAAGCGGGTGGTGGCGCCCAGCTCGCGCATCAGGCTCTGCAGCCGGCGCTGGGTGGTCCGGGCGCTCCAGCCGAGCGAGCGGGCGATCGACTCGTCGGTGAGGCCGGCCGCCAGCAGGCCGAGCAGCTTGCGGTGGTCGGCCTCCGGCTCCAGCGCGCCCTCGGCGGCGCCGATCGCGGACTGGAGCTGGACCGCCCGTTCCCACTCGGCCTCGAACAGCGTGTCCAGGGCCTGGAGCAGCGCCGACGGGTGGATCACGTAGGCCGCGTCGAGGACGCTGTCGCCCACGCTGATCGGGATGATGGCCATCCGGTCGTCCGACATGATCATCTTCATCGGCAGCACCGGCCGGACCCTCGCCTCCTCGCCGTCCGCGACGCCGGCCAGGATGTTCTTCTCCAGCCGGCCGGGCCAGGCGACCGCCTCCCGGTCGTAGATGGTCCGGAACCGCAGCCCCTCCCGCATCCGCTCGCGCTGCAGCGGGATGTTGGCGACCGGGTCCTGGATGTACGGGGGGCAGTCGAAGCCGCGGACCTGGTACTGGCTGGTCTCGGTGATGTGCTCCAGCCGCTGGGCGATCGCCTCGCCGCCGGTCAGCACCTCGACCGAGTGCGCCGGGTCGGTGTAGCGCGAGGCCTCCCGGAAGGCGTCCATCAGCCGGTGCATCTCGGCCCTGGCGTGCCGCAGCTCGGACTCGCGATGGCCGATCAGCGTGCCGATCGCGACATCGGGTGCCACCGGGAGGAAGCGGTGGCGGTCCACCGGCGCCCTGGTCGCCATGCCCTGCTGTGCCAATCGGTCCAGCGCGCGGACGCTCTGCTGGAGTGTCAGACCGCAGCAGGTCGCGAGGTCCTCCGCGGTGGACTGCGGGTTGGCCACCAGCGCCGCGTAGACCTGACCGTCCGGCGCGGCCAGTCCCAGTGTGCTGAGTGGTGCATCGGACACGACGCCGCTCCCCCGTCTCGACTCCCGCCCGCGCCCCCGGTGGCGCAGTCCCGCCACTCGGCGGGTCGTGGTCAGGTGGCAATCTTCGGCCACGGATCATCGCGCTGACAAGGCGATGACCAGGCGATGCGTCCTTGCTCACAGCAGGACCCGCCGAACAGCAGGAGGGTCTCCCCGCCACTCGACGGGGAGACCCTCCCGAAACACCCGAATATGTAGACCGGTCTACCGGCGCAGTCCCGCTGTCGCGGATTATGCAGACCGGTCTACAGACACGGTCCGCGAATATGTCGGTCGGTCTACAGAACCGGCCCCCGATTATGCAGACCGGTCCACAGAAACGCCGCCAACTCTGCAGACCGATCTACAGAGATCGCCAGAATATGTCGACCGGTCTACAGAGAAACCCTCTATCAACCGGTCTACAGATTCCTACAGGCCGACCTCGCGCATCAGCTGACCGACCTCGGGGTTGGTCAGACGACGCAGCCAGCCGGACTTCTGGTCGCCCAGCGCGATCGGGCCGAAGTGCGTGCGCACCAGCTTCTCGACCGGGAAGCCGGCCTCGGACAGCATCCGGCGGACGATGTGCTTGCGACCCTCGTGCAGGGTCACCTCGACCATGTAGTTCTTGCCGACATTGGAGATCACCTTGAAGCTGTCGGCCCGGGCGAAGCCGTCCTCCAGCTCGATGCCCTTGGCGAGCTGCTTACCCAGGTCGCGCGGGATCGGTCCCTGGATCGCGGCCAGGTAGGTCTTGGTCACGCCGTACCGCGGGTGGGTGAGGCGGTGGGCCAGCTCGCCGTGGTTGGTGAGCAGGATGATGCCCTCGGTCTCGGTGTCCAGACGACCGACGTGGAAGAGCCGGGTCTCCCGGTTGGTCACGTAGTCACCGAGGCACTGGCGACCGTCCGGGTCCTCCATGGTGGAGACCACGCCGGCCGGCTTGTTCAGCGCGAAGAACAGGTACGACTGGGTGGCGACGGTCAGGCCGTCCACCTTGATCTCGTCGTTCTGCGGGTCGACCCGCTTGCCCTGCTCGGTGACGCGCTTGCCGTTGACCTCGACCCGGCCCTGCTCGATGAGCTCCTCGCAGGCCCGGCGGCTACCGATGCCGGCCCGGGCCAGCACCTTCTGCAGGCGCTCGCCCTCGGGCTCGCCGGCGGTCTTCGGCAGGTTCACGGCCGGCTTGTCGTGCCGGGCCAGAACGGCGTCCTCGATCTTGGCCTGCAGCTCGCGCGAACGCTGCGGCTGACGGCGCGGGTCGCCCGGGGCGCCCTGGCCCTCACGGCGCGGCCGCGGTGCCGGGTTGGGACGGCGCCCGGAGTAGCCGCCGCGCGCCGGCGTGGCGTTGGGGCCGCCGCCGAACTCGGGGCGGTCGTAGCGCCGCTCCTCGGGCCGCAGGGGGCGCTCCAGGAAGCCGCGGTCGTCGCGCCGGTCGTCCCGGCGGTCGTCCCGGCGACCGTAGGAGCCGGAGCCGCCGCGCGACGAGCCGGACCCGCCGCCGTAGGACCCACCGCGCGACGAGCCGGACCCGCCGCCGTAGGACCCACCGCGCGAGGAGCCGGACCCGCCGCCGTAGGACCCACCGCGCGAGGAGCCGGAGCCACCACCGTACGAACCGCCGCCCGACGAACCGCCGCGCGAACCCGAACCATACGAACCGGACCCACCGCGGGAGCCGGAGCCACCGCCGTAGGACCCACCACTCGACGAGCCGCCGCGCGAACCCGAACCGTACGAACCGGACCCGCCCCGCGAGGAGCCGGAGCCACCGCCGTAGGAACCCCCGCCGTACGAACCGCCGCCCTGCGAGCCGCCGCCGGACGAACCCCCGCGCGGAGCGCCCGATCCGCCACGGCCCGCGCCGCCCCCGTGGGAGCCGCCGCCGCTCCGGCCCCCGCCCTGTCCGCCGCGACCGCCGCCGCCGCCGCTGCTGTTCCTGCCGTTGCCACTGCTACGCATCAAAGTGTCCGTACGTCGTTCCGTCTGGGATTGGGCTGTGCGGTCGTTTCGGCCGACCTCACCGCCCCCCTATCGATCGAGCGGAGCCCGATCGGCTTCGCCACTGCCGTCCGCAGCCTGCGCGGCAGCGGCGGCGACCGCCTCCGCGATCATCGTGCCCTCCAGGGACTCCGCTTCCACGTCGTCGACCTCGGGCAGGAAGGGAGCGAGTTCCGGCAGCTCATCCAGGCCGCGGAGCCCCATCCGTTCCAGGAAGTAGTTCGTCGTCCGATACAGGATCGCACCTGTTTCGGGCTCGGATCCGGCCTCTTCCACCAGTCCTCGCTGTACCAGGGTACGCATCACGCCGTCACAGTTCACACCACGGACGGCTGAGACCCGTGATCTGGACACCGGCTGCCGGTAGGCGACGACCGCCAGAGTCTCCAGCGCGGCCTGGGTCAGCCGGGCCTGCTGGCCGTCCAGGACGAAGCGGTCGACGGCCGCCGCGCAGTCCGCGCGGGTGTAGAACCGCCACCCGCCGGCGACCAGCCGCAGGTCGAAGCCCCGGCCCTGGGCGGTGTACTCGGCGGACAGCTCACGCAGCGCCGACGCCACCTCCTCCCGCGACCGTTCGAGGACGGACGCCAGGTGGGCCTCCCGGGCGGGCTCGTCGACAACCATCAGAATCGCCTCCAGCTCGGCCCTCAGCCCGGGCCCGTCCGCCGCCTCAAGCCCGACGGACCCGGACGCGGGCGCCGCAGGCGCTGGTGCAGGCGCAGGCGCAGGCACAGGCGCAGGCACTGGCACAGGCGCCGCGGACACCCGCCCGCCTCCCCCCGCACCGGAAGTCGACGGGGCCGACTTCTGGTGCACCACCAGGGCCTCGGACGCCACCGGACCGGGCTCGACCCCCCGCGCCCCACCAGGAGCCGATCCACCAGGAGCCGCCCCACCAGGAGCAGCGAAAGCACCAGGAGGCACGGGAACCACGGGCGCGGCAGCGACCTCCCCCTCCCCGGCCACCGCCTCCCCGGCCACCCCCGGCGCCGGCTCCAGCCACTCCTGGGCCCTCGGCTGCCCCGGCACGCCGAGCGGACGCCGCACCGGCCGCTCCCCGCCGTCCGCCCCAGTCGTCATCGCTCCTCCTTCTGCTCACCGGCCGGCCGGTCGAACTCGTCCGTCACCTCGACCGCACCCCGGTCCTCCTCGGCCACCCAGCGCACCAGCAGCTCGCCCAGGGCCTCGGGCTGCTCGAAGGCGAGCACCCGCTCCCGGTACAGCTCCAGCAGGGCCAGGAAGCGGGCGACCACCACCAGGGTGTCCGGCGCGTCGGCGACCAGCTGCTGGAAGGACGCCTCGCCCAGCTCGGTGAGCAGCCCGACCACCAGCCCGGCCTGTTCCCGCACGCTGACCGGCGGACTGTGGATGTGGTCGACGTAGACGACCGGCTCCGGCCTGGGCGCCATCGTCCGCGCCGCCAGCTGCGCGAACCGCTCCGTGCCGATGCTGATCACGACCTCGGGGAGCAGCTGCGCGTGGTGGGGCTCCAGTCCGACGGTCCGGGGGCGCCGGAGCAGTTCGGCGGCCCAGCGGTCGCCGAACAGGGCCGCCGCGCGCTTGTAGGCCCGGTACTGCAGCAGCCGGGCGAAGAGCAGGTCGCGCGCCTCCAGCAGGGCGAGGTCCTCCTCGTCCTCGACCTCGGCGGCGGGCAGCAGCCGGGCGGCCTTGAGATCGAGGAGCGTCGCGGCGACCACCAGGAACTCGGTCGCGACGTCCAGGTCCCAGTTCGCGCCCATGGCCCGGATGTGCGCCATGAAGTCGTCGGTGACGGTGGCCAGCGCCACCTCGGTGACGTCCAGCTTGTGCTTGGCGATCAGGCTCAGCAGCAGGTCGAAGGGGCCCTCGAAGTTCTCCAGCCGCACCCGGAAGCCACCGCCGGGCGAACCGGCGGCCGTCCCCGTC
Source organism: Kitasatospora sp. NPDC059973 (assembly GCF_042737525.1). Lineage (NCBI taxonomy): Bacteria > Bacillati > Actinomycetota > Actinomycetes > Kitasatosporales > Streptomycetaceae > Kitasatospora > Kitasatospora sp. NPDC059973. The sequence goes on from NZ_JBHWUI010000181.1 coordinate 7,903, forward strand.
CCGTCTGCCGCGGCCGACCCCTCTGCCGTACCCGGATCGGCCCCCGCAGCGACGCGAACGCCCGCGTCGACGGTCTCACCGGACCTGACGGACCCATTGGCCCCACCCGACCCACCAACCCCGAGAAACACATCGGATCCGGCGGTCCCATCGGCAGCGACGGACCCGGCGGCGGGCGGTTCGGGGGTGCTCGGCATAACGGTCCATCTTCACCCGGCGGCCGCCGCCCGCCCCGCGCCGGGGCCGCCGACACGCCGCACGCACCGCCGGGCGCCGCCGGTCACCGGTACAACGCCGGACCACCGGCCCAGCGCCCCCCAGAGGCATCACGAGCCCACCGGCACCACCAGCACCACCGGCGCCACAAGGCGCCACAAGGCGCCCCGCAGGCCTCAGCGCCCGCGCAGCCGCCGCACCAGGATGCTCGCCTCGCCGCGCTGCTCCAGATCGGCCAGCACGACCGCGATCGCCTCCCGGACGATCCGGCCGCGGTCCACCGCCAGCCCGTGCTCACCACGGAGCACCAGCCGGGTGTGTTCGAGGTCCATCAGTTCCTCGGCGGACACGTACACGGTGATCTTCTCGTCGTGCCGCTCTCGCCCGGTGGGGCGGCGCGGAGCCCGTCCACGCGGCCTGGGGCGCCCTGTGGCGCCCGCCTGGTCCTCGGTGGCACCCGCGTGCTGGCGCGGCGCCGGAGCGGCGCCACGGCCGCCCTGAGCCGTCTTACCGGCCTGCGCGGCACCCGCCGCGCCCCCGGCCGTACTGCCCGCCGCGCCGGACTGCCCGATGCCCTGGGCCCCGCCCGGCTGGGCGGGGGCCGGCACCGAGGCGCCGCCCGCCGAGTGGTGCTCGCGCGGCCGACCGGCCTCGCCGCCGTTCGCGGCGCCCCCGGTCGCACGGCCCGCGGCACCGCCGGTGCCGTCGTCGGCGCCCTCGGCACCATCCGGGCCGGCACCGTTGACGGCCCGCGCGGTCTCCGGTCTGGGCGCCTCGGCGGCCGGACGCGGCGCGAGGGACGGCGACAGCGCCATCCCGCCGGTGGTCCGGAACAGCTCGTCGGCACCCGGGAGACTCACTCGGCGGGGCGGCACCGGTCGAGCACCTCCCTGGCGAGCTGACGGTAGGCGGCGGCACCGACCGAGTTGGTCGCGTACGTCGTGATCGGCTCACCGGCGACGGTGGTCTCCGGGAAGCGCACGGTCCGCCCGATGACGGTGTGGAAGACGTGCTCGCCGAACGCCTCGACGACCCGGGCCAGCACCTCACGGCTGTGCACGGTGCGCGAGTCGTACATGGTGGCCAGGATGCCGTCCAGGCGCAGCTCGGGGTTGAGCCGCTCGCAGACCTTCTCGATCGTCTCGGTCAGCAGCGCGACACCGCGCAGCGCGAAGAACTCGCACTCCAGCGGAACGATGACGCTGTGAGCGGCCGTCAGGGCATTGACCGTCAGCAGGCCCAGCGAGGGCTGGCAGTCGATGATGACGAAGTCGTAGTCGGGCAGCAGCGGCTTCAGGGCGCGCGCCAGCGCGGACTCCCGGGCCACCTCGCTGACCAGCTGCACCTCGGCGGCGGAGAGGTCGATGTTGGAGGGCAGCAGGTCCATGCCGGGCACCGCGGTCTTCAGCAGCACCTCATCGGCCGTCAGGCCGCGCTCCATCAGCAGGTTGTAGACGGTGACGTCGAGTTCCATCGGGTTGACGCCGAGACCGACCGAGAGCGCGCCCTGCGGGTCGAAGTCCACGAGCAGCACCCGGCGGCCGTACTCGGCCAGCGCCGCGCCCAGGTTGATGGTCGACGTGGTCTTGCCGACGCCGCCCTTCTGGTTGCACATCGCGATGATCTGCGCGGGGCCGTGCTCGGCCACCGGCGCGGGGATCGGGAAGTACGGCAGCGGACGGCCGGTCGGGCCGACCCGCTCGCGCCGCTGGCGCGCGGCGTCGGGGGCCAGCGTGGCGGCGTACTCCGGGTCCGGCTCGTACTCGGCGTCCGGGTCGTCGTAGGCGCCGTAGGCGAACTCGCCGTAGGCCAGGCCGTGGGCCGGCAGGTCGACGTCGTAGTCGGTCACCGTGGTCACCTGTGCTGTGTTCTGTCGTGCTTCGAAAGTGCGGAGTGCGACCGAGCCGACCTCGGCCGAGCCCACGGTGGCCTGCCGGGCCCCGGACTCCTCACTCGGCTGGACGGCGGTGTGCTCCGCCAGTCCTGGCTGACCACCCCCGGGAGCAAATGTCGACTCATTCACAAGTCGTCTTACCTCCTTGGGCATCCAGGACTCTATGTCGATTCGTCAGCGTGGCAGCATGCCGACGGTTTGCGACTCTAGGCCGTTCAAGGCGTTCGCAGCAACACAATCCACGGTAGTGGGCAGGATGTGTCGACTATCGGGCAACCCTCTGTCAAGGGATGCGCGGGCCCTTGACCCTAACGTTTCTGCGGTCGGGTGACACGACCCACAGAAATTGACGACAGAGCGACCCGCCCACATCACCCCCGTTCACGCGTCCGGATCGGCGCCGCTCACCCACCCCGACCACCCCCGTTCACGCGTCCGCGTCGGCACCGTTCACCCGCCCCCGTCGGCGCCGTTCACCCGCCCCCGTCGGCGCCGTTCACCCGCGCGTGTCGGCGCCGTTCGCGGGCATGGCGAAGCCCCCGATCCGAGGACCTCCGGCCCGCTGGCGGACGAGGAGGAAGGGTCGGGGGCCTACGGGCCGTCCCACCGGGAACGGCCCAGGTCGGAGCGGTCCGCGCCGGCGTGGCGCGGACCGTCCCGGACCGGGGGAACCGAGATCAGGCGAGCACGCTCTCCAGGGAGACGGACTCCAGGCCGAAGGCCTCGGCGACGGCGCCGAAGGTGATCTGGCCCTCGTGCACGTTCAGGCCCTTGGCCAGCGCCGGGTCACGGCGCAGCGCGTCCTTCCAGCCGCGGTTGGCCAGCTCCACGATGTAGGGCAGCGTGGCGTTGGTCAGCGCGTAGGTGGAGGTGTTCGGGACGGCGCCCGGCATGTTGGCCACGCAGTAGAAGACCGAGTTGTGGACCTGGAAGGTCGGCTCGGCGTGCGTGGTGGCGTGCGAGTCCTCGAAGCAGCCGCCCTGGTCGATGGCGATGTCGACGAGCACGGAGCCCGGCTTCATGCGGGAGACCAGCTCGTTGGTGACGAGCTTCGGGGCCTTGGCGCCCGGGATCAGCACGGCGCCGATCACCAGGTCGGCCTCCAGGACGGCCTTCTCCAGCTCGAAGGCGTTGGAGGCGATGGCCTTGATCTTGGTGCCGAAGACCTTGTCGGCCTCGCGCAGCTTGTTGATGTCGCGGTCGAGCAGGGTCACCTCGTAGCCCATGCCGATGGCGATGGTGGCCGCGTGCCAGCCCGAGACGCCACCGCCGATGACGACGGCCTTGGCCGGGTGGGTGCCGGGCACGCCGCCGGGCAGCACGCCGCGGCCGCCGGCCGGGCGCATCAGGTGGTACGAGCCGACCTGCGGGGCCAGCCGGCCCGCGACCTCGGACATCGGCGCGAGCAGCGGCAGGGCGCCGTTGGCGAGCTGCACGGTCTCGTACGCGATCGCGGTGGTGCCGGACGCGACCAGCGCGTCGGTGCCGGCGCGGTCGGCCGCCAGGTGCAGGTACGTGAAGACGGTCTGGCCCTTGCGCAGACGGTGGTACTCCTGGGCGATGGGCTCCTTGACCTTCAGCAGCAGGTCGGCGGTGGCCCACACCTCGTCGGCGGTGGGGAGGATGGTGGCGCCGGCGGCCACGTACTCCTCGTTGGGGATCGAGGAGCCGAGACCGGCGTTGTCCTCGATGTAGACCTCGTGTCCGTTGCGGACGAGCTCATGCACGCCGGCGGGCGTGATGGCCACGCGGTACTCGTGGTTCTTGACCTCGCGGGGGATGCCGACCTTCACGGCTAAACACGTCCTCTTGCCATGGGGGTCCCTACCGGAGAAGACCGGCGGGCGACGCGCACGTGGGGAAGCCTCCGGACGACACCGGGGCATGGATCGCTGCGCGACTGAGTTCGAGTGTAATGAAGCCCAGGCGGCGTGTCAGCCTTCCAAAGCGAACAAATCTGCCGGACACATTGGCAGGTTCGTAGGCTTCCCCAGCGATCTTCCCGCCAAAGCAATGCCAACCGGGCATCTCCGACAATACTCCGGAACCCGCCCCTACCACCCGCCGTCGAGGCGTTCCCGCAGCTCCGCGAGGGCGTCGCCGACCACCTGCTGCCCGCGTTCGTCGCCCAGCCTCCGCAGCACCGACAGGGAGGCCCGGTACTCCCGCTCGGCCTCCTCGAACCGTCGCTGCGCGGTGTGCGCCTCGGCCACCCGGGCGAGCAGCCGGGCCTCGGCGGCGTGGTCGCCCATCGCCTGCCGCAGGGCGAGCGCCCGCCCGTACCAGTCGGCGGCGCGAACCGCCTCACCGAGCGCCCGGTAGCAGCCGGCCGCGCCCTCCAGGGCCCGGGCGCAGAGCGCCTCGTCGTCGGCCGACCGGGCGTGCTCCAGGGCCGCCCGGTAGTGTGCGCAGGCCTGCTCCCAGCGGCCGGCCGCGGCCTGGAGGTCCCCCAGATTGAGCAGTGCGGCGGCGGCCCGGCGCGGTTTGCCGTGGCGTTCGGCCACGGTCAGCACCTGCTCGTGCAGCTGGTAGAGGTCGGCGGGGGCGGCCGCGCCGGTCAGCGGCAGCGCCCGGAGCAGGGCGGTGACCAGCCGGCCGGCCGAGCCGTCCAGATCGCCCTGGCCGATCGCGTCGGCGACCGCGCCGAGCAGGACGTCGCGCTCGCCGAGCAGCCACTGCCGGGCGTCGGCGGCGGAGCGCAGCCGGAGCGGGCCGGGCAGTGGGTCGGGGCCGGGGCCGCCGGCCGGGTCGAGCAGCGCGCGGGCGGATTCGGTGAGCCGGACCAGCCGCTCCAGCAGCCGGGCCCGGGCCAGTTCGACCTCGGCGGGCCGGTCCTCACTCTCCCGCAGCCGGACCAGCCGGGGGTAGAGGCGGCCGGGCACCCGGTAGCGCGGGGTCCCGTCGGCGGCGGGGGGCTCCGCACCGAGCAGCTCCCGCTCGGCGAGCGCGGCCAGCATGGTGGCGGCCTCCGGCGCCGGGCAGCCGACCAGGGCCGAGGCGGTCCGCAGGTCGGCCGTCTGCCCCGGTGCGAGGGTGAGCGCCCGCAGCATCCGCGCCTGGGCGGCCGACAGCGTGCCGTAGAGCAGGGTGAACGCGCCGATCAGCGGATCGTTGTCCGGCACCGGGACGGGCTCGGCGGGTTCGGGCCCGGGCTTCACCCAGGCCGCGGGGTCCGTCACCGGGACGGCGGCAGCGGCGGCAGCGGCCGACTCCACCTGCTCGGCCTTCGAGCCGACCGTACTGGCCGTACCGGCCGTACCGGCCCTACCGGCCGTGCCGACTGCACCGCCCGCAGCGGTACCGGCGGTCCCCGGCTTTCCGGCCCCGCCCGGCCGGCCGGGCCGCTCCGGGGCCGGGACCTGCTCCGGAGCCGGCGCGGAAACGTGCTCCGCGGGCTGCGTCCCGCCGCGCCGTTCACCGCGCTTCGCGCCGCCCCGCGCGGGCCCGGCGGGACGCCTGACACCCTTCCCGTCCCCCGGACCGGCCCCGGCCCCGGCGCCGCCCGGAGCCCGCCCGTCCGCCCCGGTCCCGGCCTTGGGCCCCGCACCGACCCCCGCACCGGCCCCCGCGTGCAGGGCGCCGCCCTTCGTACGCCCCGGCCCACCGGACGCGCCGGGCCCGCCCCGGGCGCCCTCCTTCCCCCCGGAAGCCGTCTTCCCGGCCGCGTGCACCCCACCGGCCGCCTTCGCGCCCCCCGCCGGCGTGGCGTCGGCCTCCCGCACCGCCCGCGCCAGCTCCTTCGCGGCATCCGTCACCGCCAGCTTCGGATTGCCCCGCAGCCACCCCGCCATCAGCCGCAGTGCCGCCGGCCGGGCCGCGCAGGCCTCGGCCAGGTCGGCCCCGCCGACCGGGTCGCAGCTGATCCTCGTCCCGCCGACCAGGTCCCCGAGCAGCTCCCCCGAGGCCTGCCGGTCGAGCCCGCCGAGAATGACCGGGTCGATGTCCTCGATGCCGGTGAGCGGCCCGGCGGTGGTGGCCAGGACGAGGCAGCCGGGCTCGTCCGCGAGCAGCGGCCAGAGCTGTCCGGCGTCCCGCACGTCGTCCAGCAGCAGCAGGACCTTCCGCCCGGCCAGCGCCTCGCGCAGCGCGACGCAGGCCGGTTCGTCCCGGCTGTCCTCGACGGCGCCGGGCAGCGGGACGCCCGCGACGTCCGCGCCGAGCTGCTCCAGCAGCCGGCGGGCGGCCCTGGCGGGCGGCACCCGGCCGCCGTCCGGGGTGGAGAGCCGGGCGAACAGCACACCGTCGGGGTAGTCGGCGGCGACCGTGCGGGCGAACCGGACGGCCAGGGTGGTCCGCCCGGAGCCGGGCCGGCCGGCCAGCACCAGGACCCGGCTGCGGCCCTCGGCCGGGCGTGCGGCGGCGGCCCGCAGGGCGGCGAGCTCGGCACGCCGGCCGACGAGCAGCGCGGGACCGGCGGGCAGCCGGTCGAGCCCGGGAACGTCCTCGACGGATACGCCGGGCCCCGCGTCCATGGTCGCCGTCTTCCTCGCCACCCGTGCCACTCCCGACGTCACCCAGCGCTCAGCGGAGGCGGCCCGGGACGGGCGCCCTGTCTGCGAAGCGTAGTTCGACCGTCCGGCTCCGCCGAGGTGACATCCGGTCGTACGAACCGGTAAGTCACCCCTGCGGGTCAACCGCGGGGTGACGCGCCGTCCACCGCCACGCCGGGAAGGTCACCCCACGAAGCGTCGCCCCGCGAAGCAGCACCGCAGAAGCGTCACCGCGCGAAGCAGCACCGCAGAAGCGTCACCGCGCGAAGCAGCACCGCGGAGTCGTCACCCCCACGAAGCAGCCGCGCCGAGGTCACGCCGGAGGTGTCACGCCGAGAAGGGCCGCGCCGGCCACGGCGAGTCGGCGGGGCGCAGCGCGTCCAGGCCGCCGGGCCCGGTGAGCGCGGCGTGCACGGCGAGCGTGCCGGTGATCAGGGTGGGGTTGTGCAGCTCCCCGGCGTGGATCAGCCGGATCAGCTCGGCGACCGGCACCCGGGCGGTCTCGATCTCCAGTTCCTCGCCGTGCGCCTCGTAGCGCTCGCCCTCGGCGGCGGTGAGGTCGGTGGCGAGGAAGAGCCGCAGCGCCTCGTCCGTGCCGCCGGGCGAGGTGTAGAAGTCGACCAGCACCCGCCAGGTGCCGGCCTTGCAGTGCGCCTCCTCGTACAGCTCGCGCTGGGCGGCGTGCAGCGGGTTCTCGCCGGGGACGTCGAGGAGGCCGGCCGGCAGCTCCCAGAGCCGCTGGCGGACGGGGTGGCGGTACTGGCGCAGGATCAGCACCCGCTCCTGGTCGTCCAGCGCCAGGACGGAGACCGAGCCGGGGTGGGTCTGGTAGTCGCGGCGGGCCCAGCTGCCGTCGGGCATCCGGACCTCCTCGGAGCGCACGCCGGTGACCTTGCCCTGGAAGGGCGTCCCGGTCCCCCGGGTCTCCCACTCCTCGGCCACGTCAAAGATGCTCTGGTCGTCCATCGCTCTCCCCTTTTCGTCAGTACGACACAATCTAACGCCGGACGGCGGCCCCCCGGGGAAAGCGGGGGCGCCCGCCGGTGACATGTAGGCGACAAAACCGGGGGGGGGGCCCGTGGGCCGCGCCCGCCCCCCGGGGCCCGCCCAGGGGGAAACCAGACCCCGGTAAC
>NZ_JBHWUI010000182.1:0-15614 GCF_042737525.1 Kitasatospora sp. NPDC059973
CGCTCGGGGGGGGGGCGCGCCCGCCGCCCCCGCCCCCCCCCTCCGCGCGGCAGCGTTCCGCCGCTGCCACGGTTCCCGGTCCGGCCCGCGGGTTACTCCGGCTCGACCTCCGCGGCCTTGACGAAGGCCGCGGCCACGACCGGTGCCACCAGGTCGACCTGCCACTGCCGGGCGCCCAGCCGGCGCAGCGCGGCGGCCACGCCGACCGCGCTCGGGTCGGCCGGCGGCTCCCAGGAGACCCGGCGGACGAGGTCCGGCGTGATCAGGTTCTCGGCCGGCAGGTTGCGCGCCTCGGCCAGCTCGCTCACCGCGGCCCGGGCCCCGGACAGCCGGGCGGCCGCGACCGGGTCCTTCTCGGCCCAGGCGCGCGGCGGCGGCGGGCCGTCGTGCGGGGCGGCGGCCGGCGGCAGCTGGTTCTCCGGGACCTCCCGGCCCCGCTGGACGGCGGCCAGCCACTGCTCCAGCTGGCGGCGGTGGACCCGCGGCCCGAAGCCCTGGACGGCCTGCAGGGCGGCGATGTTCAGCGGCATGGCCAGCGCGGCGTTGACGATCGCCGCGTCCGAGAGCACCCGGCCGGGCGAGACGTCGCGCTCCTGCGCCAGCCGGTCCCGGGTCAGCCAGAGCTCGCGCACCACGGCGAGCTGGCGGCGCCGGCGGACCTTGTGCAGCTGCGAGGTGCGGCGCCACGGGTCGGTGCGCGGGGCCGGGCGGGGTGCGGCGGCGATCGCCGCGAACTCCTCCAGCGCCCAGCCGAGCTTGCCCTGGGCGTCCAGCTCCTGTTCGAGTGCGTCCCGCAGCTCGACCAGCACCTCGACGTCCAGAGCGGCGTAGCGCAGCCACGGCTCGGGCAGCGGGCGGGTGGACCAGTCGACGGCGGAGTGCTCCTTGGCCAGGCTCAGCCCGAGCACGCTCTCGGTCATCGGTCCGAGGCCGACCCGGGCGAAGCCGGCGATCCGTCCGGCCAGCTCGGTGTCGAAGAGCCGCTGCGGCCGCATCCCGACCTCGGCCAGGCAGGGCAGGTCCTGGGTGGCGGCGTGCACCACCCATTCGGTGTCCGCGAGGGCGGCGCCGAGCCCGCTGAGGTCGGGGCAGGCGATCGGGTCGATCAGCGCGGTGCCGGCGCCCGCGCGGCGCAGCTGGATGAGGTACGCCCGTTGGCCGTAGCGGTAGCCGGAGGCTCGCTCGGCGTCCACGGCGACCGGTCCGGTGCCCGCTGCGAAGGCGGCGACGGTGGCGGCCAGCGCCTCCTCGTCCGCCACGACTGGCGGGATCCCCTCCTTCGGTTCGAGGAGCGGGACCGGGGCTGCTTCTTCTTGGGTGGCTGCTACGGCGTCGGTCACTCACCAAGGGTACGACGGACCTCGGGGCCAGGAGTGTTGTCGGACTGGTCAGACCGGGTTCGTGACTATGCCACCGGGCGGCCTGCGCCGTCCCCGCTCCCGTGGTCCGGGACCGGGGGCGGTCCGGAGCGGCCGCGGGGGTCGCGGTGACGCCGCCGCGGGGCCGTCCGGACGCCGCTGCGGCGGTCCTGGAGGAAACGTTCCTCCAGGACCGCCGCAGCGGCCCACCGATCGCTCAGTGGATGATGCCGGTGCGCAGCGCGACGGCGACCATCCCGGCCCGGTCACCGGTGCCCAGCTTGCGGGCGATCCGGGCCAGGTGGCTCTTCACGGTGAGCGCGGACAGGCCCATCGCGACGCCGATGGCCTTGTTGGACTGGCCCTCGGCGACCAGCCGCAGCACCTCGACCTCACGGCCGGAGAGCTCGCGGTAGGCGGACTGCTGGGTACCCGGCGCGCCGGGCGCACCGGGAGCTCCGGGGGCGCCCGGCGCACCGGCGGCACCGGGCATCCCCGGCATGCCGGGGCGGCGCATCCGGCCGGCCAGACCACCCGCGCCGAGCGGCAGGCCGGGGCGACCCGGCATGGCCACGTTGGTGCGGGTACCGGTGACCACGTAGCCCTTGACGCCGCCGGCCAGCGCACTGCGGACCGCGCCGATGTCGTCGGCGGCGGAGAGCGCGAGGCCGTTGGGCCAGCCCGCGGCGCGGGTCTCGGCCAGGATGGTCAGCCCGGAGCCGTCCGGGAGGTGGACGTCGGCGACGCAGATGTCGCGCGGGGTGGAGACCCGGGGGCGGGCCTCGGCGATCGAGGACACCTCGATCACGTCCCGGACGCCGAGCGCCCAGAGGTGGCGGGTGACGGTGTTTCGGACACGGGGGTCAGCGATGACCACCATGGCGGTGGGCTTGGTCGGCCGGTAGGCGACCACGTTTGCGGGGTGCTCAAGAAGGACCGACACCAGGCCTCCTGCGGGGAGTGGCGGACGGAACCCCGATGGGGCGGTCGGAGTGTTCCGCGTTTGGAAAGGGTCACAGTCTGCTTCGGCAGCTACCGTGCCCGGCTTTAGCGAAAGATCACGATCTAGTGAGTAACAATACGGACAAATCGCGCAGGTGACTGATACGACATGCCTGGAATTCGTACAAAATCGATCAGAGTCGTCATGAATCGGTCACGTCAGGCACCATGTCAGGCCGGACAAATTGCCGCAGAGCGGGTCCGAAGCCACACTCCGTCAGCCCTGGGGGTGGCGCTGGGTCCGGTACCGCCGCCGGCGGCCGCGGACCACCCGTCAGTGCGAGCGCGGGCGCCGGCGGGCGGGCATCGGGACCACCCCACCGAGTGACGGCACGTCGACGGCCGGCTGCGGCGCGGGCGCGACCGGGGGCAGACCGGCGCTGATGCAGAGCAGGTCCCCCCAGGCGGCCAGGTGCCGCTCGAAGCGGCCGTCGGCCGGCGTCCAGGAGGCCCGGATCTCGATCTCGGTGGACGACTCGCGGTCCGCCAGGGCGCCGAAGTACTGCGAGGCGCACCTGGTCACCGTCCCGGACGGCTCCGCGTACCCGGCGCCGTGCGCCTGCAGCGCGTCCATCAGCCAGGCCCAGCCGACCTCGGAGAGCATCGGGTCGCCGGCCATCTCCGGCTCCAGCTCGGCCCGGGTCATGGTCACCACGCGGAAGTCCCCGTTCCAGGCCTCCTGCCCGGCCGGGTCGTACAGCAGCACCAGCCGGCCGTCGGCCAGCTCGTCGCCGTCCACCTCCACCGAGGCGGTCAGGGCGAACGCGTGGGGGGCGAGCCGGCGCGGCGCCGGGGCGGGGGAGAGTTCGAGCTCGGGGCGCAGCCGCGCCGCCGTCAGAGCCTCGACCGCGGCCCGGAACTCGCTCGGCGCCGCCTCCCGACCCGTTCCGCCACCTGTTCCGCCACCCTGTGCGGGGTGCCCGCCGACCGCTGCCATGCCCCGAAGACTAGGTCGAAGGCCGGGGTAATCGCCGCAACTTCTGCCCGCGCGGCGTGCCGGGACGGCAAACCGACCAGATCTTGGAGGAACCGACGAGCCCGGGCGGGGAGCCGGGTCCGGGGCGCGTGCGAAGATTTGAACCGTGAGCGAGACAACGGCAGACACCACGGCAGTCACTCAGGCAGGCACCCCCACCGGTCAGCAGCCCTCCGTGCGACGCGGCGCCGCGCACGACTCCGCGTTCCTGCGGGCCTGCCGGCACGAGCCGGTGCCCCACACCCCGGTGTGGTTCATGCGCCAGGCCGGCCGCTCGCTGCCCGAGTACCTGAAGGTCCGCGAGGGCATCCCGATGCTGGACTCCTGCATGCGGCCCGAGCTGGTCAAGGAGATCACCCTGCAGCCGGTCCGCCGGCACAAGGTCGACGCGGCGATCTTCTTCAGCGACATCGTGGTGCCGCTCAAGGCCGTCGGCATCGACGTCGACATCAAGCCCGGCATCGGCCCGGTGATCGCCGACCCGATCCGCACCGCCGAGGACCTCAAGCGGCTGCGCCCGCTGGAGCCGGACGACGTCCCCTACATCACCGAGGCGGTCGGCCTGCTCGTCGACGAGCTCGGCGGCACCCCGCTGATCGGCTTCGCCGGCGCGCCCTACACCCTCGCCAGCTACCTGATCGAGGGCGGGCCGTCCAAGAACCACGAGAACACCAAGGCCATGATGTACGGGCAGCCCGAGCTGTGGGCCGCCCTGCTCGACCGGCTGGCCGACATCACCTCCGCCTTCCTGAAGGTGCAGATCGAGGCCGGCGCCTCCGCCGTGCAGCTCTTCGACTCCTGGGTGGGCGCGCTCGCCCCCGACGACTACCGCCGCTCGGTGATGCCGTCCAGCACCAAGGTCTTCGACGCGGTCGCCGGGTACGGCGTGCCGCGGATCCACTTCGGCGTCGGCACCGGTGAGCTGCTCGGTCTGATGGGTCAGGCCGGCGCGGACATCGTCGGCGTGGACTGGCGGGTGCCGCTGAACGTCGCCGCCGAGCGGGTCGGCCCCGGCAAGGGGCTCCAGGGCAACCTGGACCCGGCCGTCCTCTTCGCGCCCACCAAGGCGGTCGAGACCAAGGCCCGCGAGGTGCTGCACGCCGCCCAGGCGCTCGGTACCAGCGGCCACATCTTCAACCTCGGCCACGGCGTGCTGCCCAGCATGGACCCGGACGCGCTCAGCCGGCTGGTCGCCTTCGTGCACGAGGCCAGCGCGCGCTGACCGACCGCGTGGCGGGTCCCCGGGTGTCGGGGGCCCGCCACCGTCGTGCTCAGGCCTCCCGCCGCTGCGCCTCCTCCTCGTTCGCCGTCTCCCCGCTCTGCCCGCCGTCCGCGAGATGACGGTCAAGCTGGACCGACGCAACCGTCCGGAGCCGGATCTGCTGGCCGTCAGCGCGGAGTTCGACCCTGACCGCACCTGGTTCGCCCCGGAGCAGGTGTCGCTCGTCGTCGAGGTCGTCTCGCCCGAGTCGGCCCATCGGGACCGCGTGGTCAAGGTCCGCAAGTACGCCGAGGCCGGGATCCCCCACTACTGGGTGGTCGAGGAGGAGAACGGCCTGCCGGTGGTGCACGTCTTCGAGCTCGAAGCCAGTACCTCCTCCTACGCGCCGGCCGGGATCTTCCGGGGGCGGTTGCGGCGGCCGGTGCCGTTCGCCGTCGATCTCGACCTCGACGGTCTCGTGCCTGTCCGGAAGCGGGCGGATTGAGGCATTGATGTAAGGACCTGCGAGACTGCGGGGCATGTCGCAAGCACAGGTCGTCGTGATCGGTGGCGGTATCGCGGGGCTGGCCGCGGCCGCTTTTCTCAGCGGGGCGGCCGGCGGGGCCGCGCGGGCGCGGGTGACGCTGCTGGAGGCGTCCGACCGGCTCGGCGGGAAGCTGTACGGGGGAGAGGTCGGCGGGGTCCGGGTGGACCTCGGGGCCGAGTCGATGCTGGCGCGGCGGCCGGAGGCGGTCGAGCTTGCGCGGGCGGTCGGGCTGGGCGGCGAACTGGAGCCGCCCACCACCGCCAAGGCCGCGATCTGGACCAGGGGCGCGCTGCGGCCGCTGCCCGGCGGCCAGGTGATGGGCGTCCCCGGTGACCTGGTGGCGCTCGCCGCCTCCGGGGTGCTCAGTGCCGAGGGCCTGGAGCGGGCCCGGCACGAGGGCGCCACCGAGGTCGGGGACGATGTCGCGATCGGGCGGTACGTCGCGGACCGGCTCGGGCGCGAGGTGGTCGACCGGCTGGTCGAACCGCTGCTCGGCGGCGTCTACGCCGGGCACGCCGACGAGATCTCGCTGCGCGCCGCGGTGCCGCAGCTGCTGGAGGTCGCGCGCGGCGGGGGCTCGCTGGTCGAGGGCGTGCACGAGCTCGCCAACCGGCCGCGCACCGTCGGCACTCCCGTCTTCCAGGGCCTGCGCGGCGGTCTCGGGACGCTGCCCGAGGCGGTCGCCGCGGCCTGCGCCCGGGCCGGTGCCGAGCTGCGCACCCGTACCGCGGTGGAGGGGCTGCACCGGACCCCGGGGGGCTGGCGGGTGGTGACCGCCGGGGGCGGGGCGCTGGAGGCGGACGCCGTGGTGCTCGCGGTGCCCGCGCCCGCCGCCGCCCGGCTGCTGCGCGCGGACGCGCCGGGGGCCGCCGTCGAGCTGGACGCCGTCGAGTACGCGGGGATGGCTCTGGTCACCCTGGCGTTCCGGCGGGCCGAGCTGCCCACGCCGCCGGCCGGCAGCGGTTTCCTGGTGCCGCCGGTGGACGGCCGCCGGATCAAGGCGTCCACCTTCTCCTCCAACAAGTGGGGCTGGCTGGCGCGTTCGGCCCCCGACAGCTTCGTGCTGCGCACCTCGCTCGGCCGGCTGCGCGAGGAGCAGCCGCTGGAGCTGTCGGACGAGGAGCTGGTGGCGCGGTCGCTGGCCGACCTGGGCGAGGCGATCGGTCTGACCGCCCGCCCGTACGACACCGCGGTGACCCGCTGGCGGGCCGGCCTGCCGCAGTACCCCGTCGGCCACCTCGACCGGGTGGCCCGGATCCGGACCGCGGTCGGCCGGGTGGGCGGGCTGGCCGTCTGCGGCGCGGCCTACGACGGCGTGGGCATCCCGGCCTGCGTCGCGAGCGCGCGGGCGGCCGTCGCCGCGCTCGACGAACTGTTGACCCCGGCGACCGGGGAGAACGTCACGGAGAGGACAATGGGCGCATGACTGAGACCGTTGAGCAGCAGCCGGAGCAGCAGCCCGAGAAGAAGAAGGCGCGCGACCTGAACCAGGTCATCCGCTACACCATGTGGTCGGTGTTCAAGCTCAAGGGCGAGCTGCCCGAGGACCGCACCGCGCTGGCCGCCGAGGTCGACGAGCTGTTCGCGCAGCTCGCCGCGAAGGACGTCACCGTGCGCGGCACCTACGACGTCTCCGGTCTGCGGGCGGACGCCGACATCCTGGTCTGGTGGCACGCGGCGGACTCCGACGACCTCCAGGAGGCGTACAACCGCTTCCGCCGCACCGGCCTCGGCCGGGTGCTGGAGCCGGTCTGGTCCAACATGGCGCTGCACCGCCCGGCCGAGTTCAACAAGTCGCACATCCCGGCCTTCCTGGCCGACGAGCGCGCGCGCGACTACGTCTGCGTCTACCCCTTCGTCCGCTCCTACGAGTGGTACCTGCTGCCGGACGCCGAGCGGCGCGCGATGCTCGCCGAGCACGGCCAGATGGCGCGCGGCTACCCGGACGTGCGGGCCAACACGGTCGCCTCGTTCGCGCTCGGCGACTACGAGTGGCTGCTCGCCTTCGAGGCGGACGAGCTGCACCGGATCGTCGACCTGATGCGCGACCTGCGCCCCTCCCGGGCCCGGCTGCACGTCCGCGAGGAGGTCCCCTTCTACACGGGCCGCCGCAAGCCGGTCAGCGAGCTGCTCAACGGCCTGGTCTGACGCCTCCGCCCGAGGGGCCGGCCGTTCCCGTCGAGGGGAGCGGCCGGCCCCTCGGCCGTCGGCGGGTCAGCTCCGGTGCGGGCGCAGGGCCGCGCGGAGGCGGGCGTCCGGCAGCGCGACGGAGCCGATCATCGCGACGGCGGTGAGCAGCTCGCGCTCGTCGTCGTCGGTGAGGCCGTGCTGGCGGGGCGGCCGGACCTCGCGCAGCACCTCCTGGCCGACCGGGGAGGCCCAGCGGGTGTAGGGGTAGACGTCGACCCGGGCCATCAGCAGCGTGCCCGCGGTCAGCACCAGCGGCAGGGAGAACCAGGCCAGCGGTGCCAGCGCGTCACCGCCGGAGAAGCCGCCGACCGCCAGCGCGGCCGCCAGCAGCACCAGCGTGAGCAGCATCGCCTGCCGGACCTGGCGGATCACCAGGACGGTCTGCCGCTGCACCGGCGCCGGGGTGGCCAGACCGGCCAGTGCGAGGCGGCCGCCGATCTCCAGCACGGTCGGGTGGACGGACATCACCCGGCGCAGGTCGTCCGTCCGGCACTGGCCCCCGGGCCCGACGGCGGCGACCACCGCCCGCTCCAGGCGGCTGCGGCCCCTGGGGTCGACGACGGTGGTCCAGCCGGTGTGGGCGAGGTGCAGCCGGCCCCGGGAGGCCATCAGGACCAGGGCCAGTTCGACCACCCGGTCCGGGCCGCCCGCCAGGTAGGCCGTCTCGTACAGGCCGATGCCGACCGCCTCGGGCGGCCGGGGCCCCTCCTGTCCGGCGAGCGCGTCGGCGGTGGCGGTCATCCGGACCAGCCGGATGCAGGAGAGCACCGCGCTGACGCAGGCCGGGATCAGGAAGAGCAACCACATGGGCCCGTTGTAGACCTGCCCCCGCTCCGGGCGGAACGCCTTTCCGGTGCGCGATATCGAACTGTGACTCGGGAGGGCGGTGGGCCTCAGGATCCGCAGCTGCTCCCGCCGCCGCAGCTGGAGGAGGATCCGCAGCTGCTGGAGCTGCCGCCGCAGCTCGACGACGAGGAACCGCAGCTCGACGAGGAGGAGCCGCAACCGCTTCCGCCGCAGCTCGACCCGGACGAGCCCGAGCCCGAATCGGAGCCGCTGCCGCACCAGGTGACGCCGCCGCAGGAAGTGCCGGAGGAGCACGAGGTGGAGGTGGAGGACGAGGAACCGCCCGTCGCCGCGGCCTTGGCGGTCGCCAGGTCGGCCGCCGCCGCGGCGAGCATCGCCTCCTGGAGCTCCGCGTCGTCCAGCCCGGAGGCGGCCAGCCCGCTGAGCGCGACCGCACCGAGCAGGACGCCGCCGGCCGCCCGCGGTGCCAGGCCGGCATTGGGCTTCCACGGCTTGCCGACGGACATCAGGGCGAGCTGACGGCGGCCGGCCGGGGTGATCCGCCCCTTGAACGGCCAGGTCACCAGCAGCGACACCAGACCGAAGCCCACCAGCACGGACGGGAGCCAGAGGACGGGGCGGTCCACCTCCCCGTGGTCGACCGCGTGGGCGACCACGGTGGTCACCACCACGCTCAGCAGGGCGAGCCAGAGCAGCCGACGGGCCACCTTGGCCCGGTGCATCAGGGCGGGGTTGCGCAGCAGCCCGCGGTTGGCGAGCCCGTCGCCGAGCTGCTGGACGGCGGGGGCGCGCATCACCGCGCGCCGCAGCGGGGCGAGCTCCCGCTGCCCGGTCGGCCCGACCGCCTCGATGATCGCCTCGTCGACGGCGTCGTAGGCCTTCCGGGTGGTCAGCGTGACCAGGCCGGCCCGGTTGACGACGACGCGGCCGGCCTGGTGCATCCGGACCAGGGCGGTGTCGAAGACCCGGCCGGGGCCGCCGGAGAGGAACGCGGTGTCCAGCAGCGGCAGTCCGCGGCCGGGCAGGCCCTTGACCTGCGGTACCCGCCGGACCCGGCCCTTGGTGTACGAGGCGTACGCCGCGGCCGCGACCAGCAGCAGCGCCGGTACGACGAAGAAGGTGTTGTGCCACATGGGCGGTTCCCCCGGAATGGTGTGGGTGGTTCTGGTTCAGTGCCGCGGGCCGGGCCGCAGGGACCGGCGCAGGCGGGCGAGCGGCCCCTGCGGGCGCTCGGGCGCGGGGCCGTGGAGCCACCGCTCCAGGGCCTGCCGCTGCTCGGGGTCGAGCGTGGGGTCGAGCGCGGTGCCGGGCTCGGTGCCGGGCCGCCCGGCGTCCGGGCGGGTGCCCGGCTCGTCGGTGAGCGCCCACGCGGCGAAGGCGCGGGCGTCGGCGCGGTAGCCGCCGGTCTGCGGGTGCGTCCGCGCGTAGGCGAGGAACAGCGGCCCGTACCGCCGGCCGAGCAGGCGGGGCAGCTCCGGGGCCACCTTGGCGGTGGTGTCCCGGCGCTTGGCGGCCAGACCGGCCGACTGGGCGCGGACCTGAGCCGGGTCGAAGCCGGGCGGGACGGGCCCGCCGGCCACCAGGGCGGCCAGCAGTTCCTCCTGGCGCCGGGCCAGCGCGGCGCGGGCGGCGGTGAGGCCGTGGGCCTCGCCGGTCGGGCCGGTCATCCGGCCCGACCCCCGTCCAGCACGCGGCGGATGGCGTCCAGTTCGGCCGCCAGCTCCGCGGGCGGCGGGAAGTTGGCGTCCCGCTCCAGCAGGACGCCGGGCGGTGCGACCCGGTCGCAGAGTTCGGCCAGCACCTCCAGCACCGGTTCGGTGACGGGGTGGGCGTGGGTGTCGTGCCAGATGCCGTCGATCATGGTGCCACCGGCGACGTGGACGTAGGCCAGCGCCTCCAGCGGCAGGCGGTCCAGTTCGGCGGCGGGGTCCAGACCGAGGTTGACCCGGTTGGTGTGCAGGTTGGCGACGTCGATCAGGAGCCGGACACCGGTGCGCTCGACCAGCTCGGCGAGGAACTGTCCCTCGGTCAGTTCGTCGTCCGGCCAGGCCAGCTGGGCGGCGATGTTCTCCAGGGCCAGCGGCACCGGGAGCCGGTCCTGCGCGATCCGGACGTTCTCGGCGATCACCCTGAGGGCGTCGCGCGAGCGGGGCACCGGCAGCAGGTGCCCGGCCTCCAGGCCACCGGCCCGGACGAACGCCAGGTGCTCGGTCACCAGCGGGGAGCCGAGCGCGCCGGCCGCCTCCGCGAGCCGGTCGAGCCGTGCCGGGTCGGGCCGGTCGGCGCCGCCGAGGCCGAGCGAGACGCCGTGCGGGACCACCGTGACGCCGCGGGCCCGCAGGATCCGCAGCGACTCGGGGAGGTGGTCGGCGCAGACGTTCTCCGCGACCACCTCGACCCAGTCCAGGCCGGGCTGGCGCTCCACGACGGTGTCGATCTCGCCGCGCCAGCCCAGGCCGACGCCGAGCGCGGTGGGCGCGGGACCGGCCGTACCCGCCGGTCGTTCGGTGGCCCTGGTCGGAGCGGCGGGCGTCCTGCGCCGGACGGCAGGAGAGGTCATGGGTTCGCCCCCTTCGGAGGGCTGGGTGGGAAGCCGTCGGCCGACGCGGGCATCGTCGCCAGGGTCGGGCCGGGCCGTGCTGCTGAGGATGTCCCCGGTGGGGGCGGCTGCCAAGCCCCATCCGGTCTTCTCAGAGCATTATTTGAGCTTGTCGACCCGGTGATGAGGGACTTTGGTCCCGTCCCTGTCACCGGCGCCCCGGACGGGGCGGAAATTCGGAGGCGAACCGGTCGGCGGGGCGGTTACGGTACCCGCCCACGACGACGCTGACCGTGCGTGACTTCCGCCCCGCCGACGCCGAGGCCGCCGCGGCCGCCCACCGGGCGGGCCGCGAGCACCTGCTCCTCACCCCCGAGGTCTTCACCTGGCTGAACGCCCGCCGGGCCACGGGGGAGCACTTCCGCACCTTCGTCGCCGAGCTGGACGGCGAGGTGGTCGGCTCGGTCCGGTGCGGTGTGGTCGTCGGCACCACCACCCGGGGCATCGGGTACGCCAACGGCAGTGTGCTGCCGGCCTTCCGGCGCCGCGGGGTCTTCACCGCCCTGCTGGCGGCGGCCGAGCGGCACCTGGCCGGGCACGGCGTGGTCGAGCTGCACAGCTGGGTGGACGAGGAGCCGGCGTCGCGCGCCTTCGCCGTCGCCCGCGGCTTCACCGAGGGGCGGCTGGCCCACTTCGCCGGCCGGGACCTCGCCCGGCCGCTGCCCGCCGTCCCGGCACTGCCGCCCGGGGTCGAGCTGCGCCCGGCCACCGACTGGGCGGACGACCCGTACCCGATCTTCGTGATCGAGGCGGACGCGGCCCTGGACGAGCCGGGCGAGATCGCGATGGACGCCGCCGACTACGAGGCGTTCCTGACGGGGGACTGGGCCCGCCCGGACCTCGACCGCGAGCTGACCGTGGTGGCGGTGGTCGACGGCGAGCCGGCCGCGTTCAGCGCGGTGCAGACGGACGGCGCGGAACGCTACTGGTCGGCGTTCACCGCCTGCCGGCGGGCCTTCCGGGGCCGGGGGCTGAGCAAGCTGGCCAAGACCGAGTCGCTGCACCGGGCCCGGGCGGCCGGCTACCGGTGGGCCTACACCAGCAACGACGCCACCAACGCGCCGATGCTCGCGATCAACGCGTGGCTCGGGTACGAGCGGTGCGCGAGCGAGCGGAAGTTCACCAAGCGGTCCCAGGGGTGACGGGTCGGGAGGGAGCGGCCGGTTTCGGTCGCTCGAAAGAGTGAATCCGGCGCACTTCCCCCGCGCTGCGCCGGGTGGACCGCCGTGTCGGGAGTCCCCGGCGTTCTGTGCGGGCATCACCTCACGGCAGACAGTTCGTGCCCGAGTCTTCCTCGGTGGGGGATGCTATGGAGATCCTGCTTCAGGTCCTGGTCGGGTTCGTTCCGGCCGTGATCGGCTTTCTCGCGGCCCGCTCCCTCGCCCGGACCAGACTGTTCCTGCGGTACGGCTTCCTCCGGGTGCTGCTCGCCCCGTATGGCCGGGTCCAGATCGTCACCCCCAGCATCGAGGCGGCGGCGTTCGCGTTCGCGAAGGACGGCCGCCCGCTGATCAGCCGGGGGCCGAAGAACGTCCTCTTCATGCCGATGGCCGAGGCCCGGGCGATAGCCCAACTCACCGATCTGTTGAGGAAGATCAACCGGAAGGCGACGATAGAACTGGTCACCGCCGGGGCGCAGGACCCGAGGATGCCGACCTTCTCGATCGGCGGACCGAGCGTCAATCCGTACTCGGCGACCGTGCTCGGCGCGGGATTCCCGGACTTCTGCATCGAGTACCCGGACGCGGCCCGGGCCCGCTGGGGCGGAATGACCTTCGAGGCGCAGTACAACGCGGCCGACGAGTTGATCCGGGACCACGGTTTCGTCTTCGTGACCCGGACGTCGCGGCAGGCGCCCTGCGTCGTGCTCTGCGGGGTCTTCGCCTTCGGCTCGGCGATGGCCGTGGAGGCGCTGGCGGCCGCCACCCGGAAGTCGCCGCTGGCGGCGATCTTCCGCGCGGGGGAGAAAGGATTCGTCGCGGTCGAGGGCCGGGTGATCGGTCTGGACACCGTCGATGTGACCGTCGAGGTCTGCCGGTTGCTGCCGGTGGTGTGAGCGGACGGCGCCCCGGGTGCGGCGCCGCCGGCCTTTCCGGCAGCTCGGGGCGGCCTTCCCGTCCTGCCCCTTGAGACGAAGTGGTCCAGACCGCATGGGTGCGAAACGGGACAGGTCGGGAGGGTCTGGGGCGGGAAGTGGCTTGAATCGCCGGTGTTTTGCTTCACTGTCATCACATCATCGGCATAATCGCGCCCATGACGATCAGCCGCGCGAACGTGAGCGCGATTGCCGAGGACCTGTATGTGTGGCTTCCGCCGAAGCGCGGCTGGGGCCTGGCCAACTGCGGGCTGCTCACCTCACCGCGGACGGCGCTCTGGATCGACACGCCCTACGATCCCTCCCTCGCCGCGGAGTTCCTCGCGCAGAGCCGGCAGCGGCTGGCCGACGGGGTGGACATCGACCGGGTGATCGTCACCCACGCCAACGGCGACCACCTCTGGGGCGCCGGGGTGGTGCCCGACGCCGAGGTGATCGCCACCCGGGAGGCGCTGGAGCACATCCACTGGGAGCCGACGCCGAAGCAGCAGCACGCGCTGGTCGCGGGCAGCGACCCGGCCTCGCCGCTCGGCGGCTACCTCCGGGAGCACTTCGGCCCGTTCGACTGGTCGCAGACCGATCCCGTCCACCCGCACACCGTCTTCACCGGTGAACTGGAGCTGCGGGTGGGGGAGTACCCCGTGCGGATCACCGGGCTGCCGGCCGCGCACACCGGCGGCGACCTGCTGGTCCACCTGCCGCACCAGCGGGTGGTGTTCACCGGCGACGTGATCTTCGGCTCGACGCCCGAGCAGCCCGGAGACCACCCCTCGCACTGGGCCGGACCGCTGGAGAACATCATCGGCGCCTGCGAGCAGGCGCTGGCCACCGGCGCCGAACTCTTCGTCCCCGGCCACGGTCCGGTGCTCGACCGGTCCGGCGTGGAGGCCCACATCGGCTACCTCGGGTACGTGCGCGGCCGCGCCCACGCGCTGCACCGCGCCGGGATACCGGCCCTGGACGCGGCCCGGCGGATCATCGCCGAGCAGCGCCACCCCGAACTCGGCCTGCCCGAGCGGCTGGTGCTCACCGTCGCGGCCGAGTACCGGCACCTGGACGGCAGCGCGGTGCCGAACGTCCTGGAGGCGATGGGCCAGGTCGCCCTGGTGGCGCGGGAGCTGGCCCAGGACGCGGGCCGGGTGCCGTCCTCCCGCCCCCGGCGGTTCCCCTCCTCGCCGGCCTGACCACCTGTCGCCGAGGCTCCGCCACCGGCACCTCCCCACCCCTTCGAGCGAGGACTTCCGAGGACTTCGATGACCCAGATCGCGCTGCTGGCCCTCGCGGTGGCCACGGTCGCCGCGCTCGCGGCGGCCGCCGTCCTGGCCCGCGGACGCGCCCGGGCACTCGCCCGGGCCACCGCCGCCGAGGCGGCCACCGTCCACAGCGAGGAGCGCACCCGCACCGCCGAGGGCCGGCTGGCCCGGGTCGAGCAGCAACTGCGCGAGGCCCAGACGGCCGCCCGGCGGGCGGACGAGGAGGCCCGCCGGGTCGAGACCAGGGCGCTCGCCGCCGAGGGCCGGGTCCGCGAGGCCGAGCAGCGCACCGCGGCCGCCGACCACCGCGCGGCCGAGGCGGAGCTGCACGCCCGGGCGGCCGAGGACCGCACCGCGGAGGCCGGCCGGCAGCTCGCGGCCGCCCAGGGGCGGTCGGCCGCCCTGCTGGCCGAGGTCGGCCACCTGGCCGAGGAGCGGGTGGCGGCCGCCGCGCTGCGGCTCAGCCACCCCAACGCGCCGGACACCGGGCCGCTGGACGCGCGGGCCGCCGGTCCCGAGGCGGTGCGCGCCCTCCAGGCCGTGCTGGACGCCTCGGTCGCGGCCGTCACCGGTGAGCGCGAGCGGGTCGACGCCGCCGCCCGGGCCGCGATGCGCGGTGCCACCTCCAAGATCCAGACCCTGCTGTACCAGATCCAGAGCCTGGTCCAGCAGCTCCAGCACGACAACGACGACCCGCGGCTGCTGGAGGTCGACTTCCGCAACGAGGTCGCGCTGCGCCGGATCCAGACCATCGCGGTGCTCTGCGAGGCCTGGCCCGGTCTGGCCCGGACCGACTCGCCGCTGGCCGAGGTGGTGGTCGGGGCGCTCTCCCGGGTGCCCGGCTACGCCCGGATCAAGGTGGCCAACCACCTGCGCGAGAACCGGCTCGCCGTGGTCGCCCGGGCCGCCGAGCCGCTCGCCATCACGATCGCCGAGCTGCTCGCCAACGCCGCGTCGTACTCGCACCCGGAGACCGATGTGCCGGTGACCGTCCAGCAGGGCGGCCGCGGCGCCCTGGTGATCATCGACGACAGCGGCATCGGGATGGAGGAGGACCAGCTGCGCCGGGCCCGCCGGCTGCTGGCCGGTCCCTCGGACGTGCTGCTGACGGAGCTCGGCAACCCGCCGAAGACCGGCTTCGCGGTGGTCGGCAAGCTCGCCCGGCAGTACGGGTTCTCCTGTCACATCGAGCCCTCGCCGTACGGCGGCATGCGGACCATCGTGCGGATCCCGGCCGCCCTGCTGACGGTCGTGGACGAGGAGCAGCCGCTCTCGGTGCTCACCCCGCTGCCGCTGCGGGCGGGCGCCGGCCCGGCTCCCGCGCCCACCGTCCAGGCGGTGCCGACCCCGCGTGCGGGATCCGATGATCCCACCGGGCAGGACGTGCCGGAGTGGCACGACGTGCCGGACCGGCACGACACGCCGACCCGGCACCCGGCGCCGGCCATGCACGTCGTGCCGCCGGTACGGGGGGTGACCGCCGACGACAGCGGTCTGCCGAGCCGGCGCCGGCGCCGACCGCTCGGCCCGCAGGTGCCGGAGGCGGCCCGGCCCTCCGGCGGGGCGGCCGCGCCGGAGGGTGCCGC